>NZ_JAPCJD010000067.1:0-23797 GCF_027707845.1 Aeromonas sp. QDB14
GAGACCATTAAAAGAGGCGTCAGAGGCAGAAAACGTTGCTTAACGTGAGTTTTCGTTCCACTGAGCGTCAGACCCCTGATCCTGTCGCCCGTCTGCGGGCATTTGTTTGTGTTTCATCGTAGCCCTGCCGACTGTTCAGAAAACGGTGGTTTTCTGGACAGGTCTGCAGGGTTTCGCTTTTTCATGGCCGGGCATACCCAAAACCGTTAAGATAACCGTCAATTTTTCTATGTTCAGGCACTGTCAATGAATCAACGCATTGGATACGCCCGCGTTTCGACGGACGACCAGCACCTAGACCTGCAGCGCGACGCGCTCCAGCAGGCCGGGTGCAGCGTGATCTATGAGGAAGCGGCCAGCGGCAAGAGCGCGGCACGCCCGGAGCTTGAGCAGTGCCGCAAGGCGTTACGGGCCGGGGATACCCTCGTGGTGTGGCGGCTTGATCGACTCGGGCGCAGCCTGCATGACTTGGTGCAGATCGTGGCCGAGCTTGAACAGCGCGGCGTGCATTTCGAGAGCCTGACCGAGAAGATCGAGACGGGCAGCGCATCGGGCAAGCTGCAATTCCATGTTTTCGCGGCGCTGGCCGAGTTCGAGCGCGGCTTGATCCGTGAGCGGACGCAGGCCGGGCTGGCAGCAGCCCGCGCCCGTGGCCGGGCCGGTGGCCGCAAGCCGAAGTTAGACGACCAGCAGGTGCGAGAGATCAAAGCCCTGTTGCGCGATCCAGATATTAAGGTGGCCGAGGTAGCCCGCCGTTATGGCGTGTCCCGAACCACCCTTTACAAGCACGTCGGCGTCATCACGCCGCGTCAATGAGGACTTGGGATGCTCCAACAACTAGACACCGCAGACAGCGTGCGCCGCGAGGTGGCACCCCGTACCGCGCAGAAACACAAAGCCGAGTTCGGCCAGTTCATGACGCCTTCGAGCGTGGCCCGCTTCATGGCGTCCCTGTTCCCACCGAGCACCCTGCAGACCTGCCGCCTACTGGACGCAGGCGCGGGCGTGGGCGCGTTGTCCTGCGCCTTTCTCGACCGCTGGGTGACGGGCGGCTTTGGCTTTGAGTCTGTCGAGGCGACGGCCTACGAGATCGACGAGAAGCTGCGCGGCCACCTTGCCCAGCACTTGGCCGGATACAGCCGCGTGACGCCCCGCATCATCGCGGGCGATTACATCGAGCTGGCGACCGCCGAAGGTCTGCAGGATCGAGGCTATACCCATGCGATCCTCAATCCGCCTTACAAGAAGATCAACAGCCAATCAGACCACCGGCTGGCCCTGCGCACTGTCGGCATCGAGACGGTGAACCTGTATTCCGCCTTTGTCGCGCTGGCCGTGGGCGAGGCAGCGCCGGGCGGGCAGATCGTGGCCATCATCCCGCGCAGCTTCTGCAACGGGCCGTATTACCGCCCGTTCCGTGACTTCATCTTTGAGCGGGCGGCGATCCGCCACATGCACCTGTTCGAGTCGCGCAACAAGGCTTTCAGGGATGACGAGGTGCTGCAGGAAAACATCATCATCCGCTTGGAGCGTGGCAGCCAGCAGGGGACGGTCACGGTCACGACTTCGACCGATGACAGCTTTTCCGACCTGACCACCCACGAACACCCGTTCGACCGGATCGTGTTCCCGGATGACCCGGAGCGGTTCATTCATGTGCCGACCACGACCGAGAAAAGCGCCATCGAGCTATCTCCCGCCGTGCGCTACTCGCTGGCCGACATTGGCGTGAAGGTATCGACCGGTCCGGTAGTCGATTTCCGGCTGAAAGCGCACCTGCGCGACATGCCAGAGCCGGGCACCGTGCCCCTGATCTACCCCGGCCACCTGAGCATGACCGGCACCGTCTGGCCCGTGGCGGGCTTGAAGAAGCCCAACGCGATCATGCGCAACGACGAGACGGAAAAGTGGCTTTACCCGAACGGGTTTTATTGCGTGGTGCGCCGCTTCTCATCGAAGGAAGAAAAGCGCCGCGTGGTGGCAAGCGTGGTTGATCCTGCCGCCTTTGGCGATCATTCCGTGCTGGGCTTCGAGAACCACATGAACCTGTTTCACGAGGACAAACACGGCTTGCCCGAGGCGCTGGCCCGTGGGCTGGCCGTGTTCCTCAACACGACCGCAGTAGATGAGCATTTCCGGCGCTTCAACGGCCATACACAGGTCAATGCAACCGACCTCAAGCTGATGAAGTACCCGAGCCGTGACACCCTGACCGAGCTTGGCAAGTGGGCCATGCAGCAAGGAACGCTCACGCAAGAACAGATCGACGCCAAGCTAGGAACCCTGACCGCATGAACAACCAAAACGACTACATCGAGGCCGCGCAGCAAATCATCGTTTCCTTGGGCCTGCCCCGAGCGCAGCAGAACGAGCGTTCCGCCCTGTGCCTGCTGGCCCTCCTGAACCTCACGCCGGGCAAGGCATGGGCCGACGCAGAAAACCCGCTTGTGGGCATCACGCCAATCATGGATTGGGCACGGGAGCACTACGGCAAGGAGTACGCGCCCAACACCCGCGAGACATTCCGCCGCCAGTCCATGCACCAGTTCTGCGACGCTGGCGTGGCCCTCTACAACCCGGACAAGCCCGACCGCCCGGTGAATAGCCCGAAGGCGGTTTATCAGATCGAACCCGCCGCGCTGGCCCTGTTGCGCACCTTCGGCACTCCGGCATGGCATGACAGCCTCGCCGCCTATCTGGCCGAGCGTGAAACGCTGGTTGCCCGCTACGCCAAGGAGCGCGAGCAGAACCGTATCCCGGTTGAGATTGCACCGGGCCAGCAAATCACCCTCAGCCCCGGCGAGCACAGCGAACTGATCCGGGCCATCATCGAGGACTTCGCCCCGCGCTTTGCGCCGGGTAGCGTGCTGGTCTATGCCGGCGACACGGGCGACAAGTGGGGCTACTTCGACGCCGCCCTGCTGGCCGGGCTGGGTGTCGATGTGGATTCACACGGCAAGATGCCCGATGTGGTCTTGCACTTCGTTGAGAAAAATTGGCTGCTGCTGGTCGAGTCCGTCACCAGTCACGGCCCGGTCGATGGCAAGCGCCACGCCGAACTCGCCAAGCTGTTTGCCGGTTCCAAGGCTGGCTTGGTCTATGTGACCGCCTTCCCCAATCGTTCGATCATGGGCCGCTACCTTGGGGAAATCGCATGGGAGACGGAGGTGTGGGTGGCCGATGCGCCCTCTCACCTGATCCACTTCAACGGGGTGCGGTTCCTTGGCCCCTACCCCACCGAATGAGCACAGGAGGCCCGATCATGACCACAACCACCACCGAGACAGCAAAAGAGGTGCTGCGCGGCTACGGACGCGCCAACGAGGCCGCGCTGGCGTCCCTGATGGACGTGCAAGACTGGCAGCGCATCGCCCGGCAGGAGCTTGAGCGCCGGGCTACCAGCATCGTGCAGGCGCTGGATGATGCGACCCTTGAGGCCATCGCAGCGGGCACGCTCGACATGCGGGCCATGTGCCGACAGGTGGCCGACGAGATCCACCAGATCGCCTAAGCCCTCCCCTGCCCTGCCACCGAACCCCGCTGCGTGCGGGGTTTTTTATGCCTGCGGCAAGCATTGACAAGCATCCTTTTTTCACTACAATAGCAACTGTTTTTAATATTAAGTTGAGGTGACAAGGCGATGATTATCACCGTTGGAAACACAAAGGGCGGCGTGGGGAAAACCACCATTGCCGTGAATCTGGCAATCGCCCGCGCATTGGCCGGGCGTGATGTGTGGCTGATCGACGGTGATCGTCAGGGCACCGCGCAGACAGCAATCAGCATTCGTGCCGAGGCCGGGCACACGCCGGGCATTGCCTGCGCGACCTACCCGGACGGCCCGACCCTGCGGGCACAGGTGCAGCAGCAAGCGGCCAAGTTCGATGACGTGGTGATCGACGCAGGCGGGCGCGACTCGACCGCGCTACGCGCAGCCCTCGTGCTGTCTGACGTGCTGCTGGTGCCGTTCCAGCCGCGCAGCTATGACGTGTGGGCGCTCAACGACATTGCGGCGCTGGTCGATGAGGCCCGCAGTGTGCGCGACGGTTTGCGCTGCTTTGCTGTCCTCAACTGCGCCGATCCGGGCGAGCACTCCACCGACAACGCCGAGGCCGCCGCCGCCGTGGCCGAGGTGCCCCAGTTCGAGTACCTGCCGACCCCGCTACGCCGCCGCAAGGCGTTTTCCAACGCCGCAGGGGCGGGGCAGTGTGTGCTTGAAATCAAGCCGCAAGACGGCAAAGCAAGCGCGGAACTTGATGCACTTATCAGCGCATTGTTTTAATATCAAATCAATATGCTTTAAGTGTGGAGATAGATTCAATGGCGATTACAAAGAAACCGACGAAGCCCGCGCAAGACGCTACCGCAGCGGCGGCGGATGCCTTCATTTCCGGTGCGCCGGATGCTGCCGCAGCCACCCCGGAAGCTCCGCGCCGGGTGCGCAAGGGTCGCAAGGTGCAAATCACGCTGACCATTGCCGAGCCGCTGCTGGATCGTGTCGATGAACTGGCTGGCCAGATTGGGCAGAGCCGGGCGGCTGTCATCAATCTGGCAGTGATGCAGATGCTCCAGAGCGGGCTACGCATCGAGGGCGAGGAACGATAAAGAGGGGAGGGGGCTATGGCCGCCAACGATCAAGAGATTTGGGTATCAGCGTTCGATGTTCTCATCGCCCAGCTTGATGAAGCTCTCATTGAGTTGCGCCGGTCGCTTGCCAGCGTAGCCATAGAGCACGGTGTCGATAGCCCACAGGTTGCGGGAGTCCGGGCGCAGATCGACGAAGCCACCGCGAAGCGCGAGAAGGCGCAGGCCGAGCGGCAGCGCGTCATGGCCCAGCTTGCCGCCGGTGTGTCTGTTGCCGTCACTACCGAAAAGCCCAAGGCGACACCCAAGCGCAAACAGCCGGGCATCCTGACACAATCCGACCTCAAGCTGATTGAGGCATCGGCGGAGATCATGAGCACGCCGCCCGATGGTGAGGACATGGCCTTTACCCATTCGGTGCTGTGCCAAGTCGGCCTGCCGCGCTCCAAATTCGATGGCCGCGAGTTCATGCGCCAATCCGGCGCAGCTTGGATCAACGTGCAGGCGGGGTGGCTGGATGAGGGCAAGGGGCCTGTGCAGCAGCCCGTCCCCTATGGCCCTTTGCCACGCTTGGCGCTGGCGTGGATCTCCACGCAGGCCGTGCGAACCAAAGACCGCGAAATTGCCATCGGCAGCAGCGCAAGCGAGTTTCTGCGACTGTTGGGTAAGCCCACCACTGGCGGGGTGCGCGGATCGTTCACCACTCTGCGGAAGCAGATGCACGCCCTTGCAGCCTGCCGCCTGCAACTAGGCTTCAAGGGTCGCACGTTCAACGGGCAGCCGGTGGAGCAGTTCGACGCTTGGCTGGCGAACAGGGAAACGGGCCAGCAGGCGCTTTGGCCGGGCCTGTTGGTGTTGTCTGATGGTTACTTCAACTCACTGGTAGAGAACGCCGTCCCGCTCGATAACCGCGCCCTCATGGCCTTGTCTGATTCCGCGCTGGCTTTGGACGTGTACACATGGCTTGCCCACCGGCTACATCGCATTGAGGGGCGAGGCGTCACCCTTCACTGGAAGGCCATCCGCGAACAGTTCGCGCAGGAGTACAAGGGGAAAGACCCCGACAAGGACTTCAAAAAGGAGTTTGTGCCCGCGATCAAGAAGGTGTTAGCCGTCTATCCGCAGGCCAAGGTCAAGCCCGTCACGGGCGGCGTGCTGCTGCTGGGGTCGCCCCCCCCCATCGCATACAAGGGCTGAGGGGCCGGGGTGGGGATAAACCCTGTGGATGAAGCAAGTTATCCACGCTGAATCGCCCCCCCCATCACGCTGAATCGCCCCCCCCCCTTGTGCCGAAAACCACGCTGAATCGCCCCCCCCCATCACGCTGAATCGCCCCCCCCCTAAACCGGTACGGTTATGCCTTTAATGTTTTAACCTATAAATATTTACCGATAATTGGCTGCGCCTATCGGTGGATAACTCAAGCCACCACGCAAAATCGACGCTGAAAGCGGCCTAAAGGCCGGGGCACCCCTGCGGGGTTCCCCCACCCTTCGGGCGGCTCCCCCTCCGGCTGAAAATGTGGCCGCAAGCGGCCAGCCGTTCACCAAGCGCGGACAAGCCGCGCACGCAGCCCCACCGCCTCAGCCTGGACAAACAGCAGTTGGCACCCAAAGGCCGCAAAAGCGGTTTTTCAGAAAGGCAGGCCAACGGCCAGCACTCCGAACAAGCCCCGAGACTGGCCGACACTCTCCCATCCCCCCCGCCCCTTCCCGCTGGGAAGGGGAGCACTGCATTGCCCGTGGGGGCTAGCCGGGAGGATGTGCGCCTTCGGCTTCTTCCTCCCGTCTGCCGATAGGCTTGGGTCGTTCCAAGGGCGTCAAGGGCCGGGCCTGCGGCCCTCTCCGGGCCGCCCCGGAGACCCTTGACCCCCCTTTCCACTCGAAAAGCGATCAGGAAGCGCCACAGCGGCCCGTAGGGCCGTTTTAGGGGTCTGGCATAACCCAGGCCACCCCAAGACCGGAAAACGCGCTGTAGGCCCGTTTCTGGCCGCTTTGCCCAAGTGGAGCCGGGCGGCGGGCGGAAAGCTCCGCTTTTCGTTCGACGGCTGGCCGACAACGAGCCGAAGGCGAGGCGTCAGCGCCTCCCGGACACGGTGTTTCACCCAAAACGAGCAGCCGACCGGGCAGCGGTACGTTACGAAAACCGCTTGTGTATCGTACTGTATAGTCGTATAATATCGTATCAATACGAAATACAGTAATACGATACGAAAGGAGAAAGGATCATGGCACGTCAAGGCATCACTCGGGATCAAGTTTTTACCGCCGCTGACGCCCTCGTGGGCGACGGGCAACAGCCCACCATCAATGCGATCCGTGAGCGTTTGGGCGGCACCGGGTCGCCAAACACGATCCACAAGCATCTTGTGCAATGGCGTGAGGCCCGCCCGGTGGCTGCCGTTGCGGCCCCGGAGTTGCCGCAGGCGCTGACTGCCGCCATTGCTGGCGAGATCGAGAAGGCCGCAGCGAAGGCGCGGGCCGAGAAAGAGCAAGAACTCCAGCAAGCGCAGGCCGAGGCCGCCGAACTTGGGGCCGCAGGCGAGGCGCTGGAGGCCGAGCGCGACGAGCTGGCCGAGCAGGTGGCCGTGCTGACCAGTGAGCGCGACACGCTGGCAGGCAAAGCCGCCCAGCAGGCCGCCGACTTGGCCGAGACACAGCAGCGCATCGAGCGCGAGCAGCAGGCGGCAGAGGCCGCCCGCGTGGAGGTGGCAACGGCACGGCTCAAGATCGAGGCACAGGCCGAGCGCGTGAGTGAGCAGGCCGCAGAGATAGAGCGCCTACGCGCCGCACTGGCCGAAGCGCAGCAGGGCCGCACCGCCGCCGAACAACAGGCCGCCGTGCTGGCCGCCAAGCTGGAGGCGTGCGCCGACCGTGTGAGCCGCGCAGAGGCCCGCGTCGAGCAGATCGAGCAGCAGGCCGCCAAGGCGGCACAGGCCAACGAAGAAGCCCGAGCCGCTGCCGCGCAGGAAGCCCGGCAGGTGCAAGCAGAACGCGACGACGCCCGCAAGGTGGCAGCAGAGGCCCGCGAGCAGGCCGCACGGCTGGCCGGGCAACTGGAGGCGCTGCAACGGCAGCAGGACAAGGCCGAGGCCGCCGAGAAGGCCACCAAGGCACCGAAAGGGAAAGGGGGGGAGTGATGCCAACCGCCGCCGAGTTTCAAGCCCTGCACGACGAACTGCGGCAGCTTGGCGCGGTATTCGTGCAGGCGGCCAGCCTGGGCGATCAGGAGCTTGCATTGTGGGCCGTGGGGGCGCTGTCATCCGCAGCCGCCCGGCCTGCATGGTGGGCGAGAGAGGCCGCAGACAGCGAAGCTGTGGGATGCAAATAAAGTCCCATCCTAAGCTACGCCAATTTTCAGGACTGTTTTGAAAGACTCAGGCTTGGCAGGCGGGTAAAGTGTCATTCTGAAAGGATCGCGTGGCATTGGGCGCGGCCTGAATCGTGAAAATAAAGTCTCATACTTTCGAGCGTCTGAATCGTCGCCCACTACCGCCGGGACTGAGACACCAACAAGGGGGGCGTATGCCCAAAACCCGAAAACACCTCACCCCGACCGAAGCAGAGGCCAAGGGGCTTCTATGCCGTAAGCACCTCAAGGAACGCCTCCGCCTCATGCCGGGACTAAACACCAAGCCCGCTGGCAGTGTCTGGCAAGGTCAGGGGGCTTATGATGTGTACAACCCAGCCGAGTGCGTGCCGTGGCGCTGGATGCCTGGGCGTGCCCAAGTCCGTCGCCAGCACGTCGCAGCGCAGGCAAAAGACCTGATCGCCGCAGGCTGCATTGTGCTCGACACCGAAACCACCGGCCTCGGTGATGACGCCGAGATTTGCGAGATAACCATACTCGACGTGACCGGCGCACCGATCCTCGACACGCTGGTACGCCCGACCCGGCCAATCCCGGTCGAGGCGACAGCGATTCACAAAATCACCGACGCCATGGTGGCCAGTGCGCCGAGCTGGCCCGAGGTGGCCGAGCAGTACGCCGCCGCCGTTGCTGGCCGAACCGTCGTTGCCTACAACGTCGCTTTTGATGCGCGCTTGCTGCGGCAGACCTATCAGATACACGGAATCACCGCGCCAGTGTTGACGACCGCTTGCGCGATGCTGATGTATGCCGAGTGGCATGGAGAGTACGACCGGAGCCGCGACCGCTGGCGATGGTTGAAGCTGATCGAGGCTGCGACCGACTGCGGCGTGGCAGAAGACGGCGCACACCGCGCCCTTGCCGACGCCCGCATGACGCTGGGTGTGCTGCGATACTTGCAGCGCCGCACGAACGGACGGCGACCGGCAGGGCCGAAAGTGGCCACCGTCCCGCAGGAGGCTTTGCCCTCTGTTTTAGGATGAAACTCTATTTCAAAGAATGAGACTTTATTTGTACGGATGAATCTTTATTCGCATCCCACACATGGCTTCTAACCACGCTTCGTGCATCCAGAATGGGGCTATTTTTCCGTGCTGAAGTGTGCAAAGCGGATTGAGCACCCGGCGTGGGTTCTTCCATGTCTCGACGGAGAGCAACAGGCCGTCCGCATGGACGGAAAAGACTGGTAGTGCTTTCGGCTGGCCCTTCTTCTTGCCTTGCGTTTCGGTTGGCTTGAGGTCGTCCCAAACGCCTTGCACGGTTTTGTTCAGTTCGTCGATGAAGCGTTCCGGCATGGTTTTCAAGAGTTCGGCAGTGATTGCGTTCGCGTCCTCAAATTGCTTTCTTGCTTCGGCTTCCTTTTTCCGTCGTTTTTGCCGCTCCTGTTCGTATTCGTCTAAGGTTTGCCTGTGTCTGCGCTGTGCTTCAGCTTCCGCTTCTTCAGCTTGCCTTCGTGCTTCCTCTTTGGCTTTCTGTCGGCGTGCTTCACCCTCTGCTGTGAGTGCTGGTTTTACCAGTTCGCCAGACTTGGCCTCGATGGTGATCGAAAGCGGTTCGCCGCGATGGTCTACCAGATCGAAAGGCAGACCATCCGCATCGAATGCCGTGAGGTAAAGATTGGCCCCATAGACCTTGTGCCCCGGCCTCACAGCTTCGTATTTTTCTGCTGCTGCGTGCAGTGCTTCCGCTAGGCGTTCTGCCGTGATTTCTCCTTTGATCTTGATTCTCATGGCAACCTCCATCCGTAGGTGCCATCCGATGCGGGCTTGACGTAGCACACGCCTTTTTCGACGTACCACCCCGGCCTATCGCACTTCGCCAAGCTGGCGAGGCTTCCCGTTTGAGCGAAGCGGTAGGCCAAGCGCCCCTCTGGCGTGTTGGCCCATGCCGCCGCCGCTTTCTCGTCCTTGGCTTCGGTGTATCCCGCGCCGTATCCGGCGCCGTATCCGGCCTGATAGCCCGAATCCTTGCCGCTGCTGTGCATGTACCAGCCGAACAGGCCGACGCACAGGAAGGCCACGGCGATGCAGCCCGCCGCCCACTGCCACATCTGCTTTGCTGATGTGTTGTGCGCGACCTCTTGCGCTGCTGCTGCTACCGCTTGCGCCAAATCCGCCTTGGCTGCTTCCGCTGATGCTTTCACGGTTGCATCCGCCGTTACCTTGAAATTGACCAAGGTATCTTTGGCTGCTTGTGCTATCGCTTGCGGGAACTTCTCATACTGGCCTTGGTAGTGTTGCAAGGCCATGAGCACCAGCCACAGCGCATCATTGTTTTTCAGGCCGAGTGCATCCCGAACCCGGTAAAGACTTTGCCGCTCCGCGTCACTAGGTTGCCTGCCGAGCAGCTTTGCAAAGCTGTCGTCTAGGTCACTCATGGACTACGGCCTCCAATACCTTTTTGGCCTCGTTGCGCCACCGCGTAAGCTCCGCACGGTTGCCAATGGGCAATTCCTTGAGTGCTACCGCAATGCTCATGCGCTTGCTGTAAATGTCATCGCTCACACGGTCGGCCATGTCCGGGAATGTCACCGATTTCCCGCCGCGTTCCTCTACCGCCGTGCGCAGCTTGGAGCCGTTGTAAAGCTCGAACTTATTTTCTTCCCCGAAGTGTCCATTGCGTACCACATGAACATCCGCATTCGGAATTGCGTCCATGTATTCCTTGAGCAGTTCGAGGCTATCCCGTTGGCGGTTAATCACCCACAGCGTGACCAGCTTCCGCTTGAGTTCTTCAAGCGTGCTATTCAGTGTTTCACCGTAGGCGCTCACGCCCTTGTTATTCCGTGCTGCCGTGTTGATTACCACGACGCTATCCGGCTTGCTATCGCACAAGTTCACTAGCTGAATCCATCCGTCCGCCTCATCCAGATTGATAAGCTCCGTTTCCGTGCTTTCTTTATAGGCTTTCCATACGTCCGGGTTAGAGGTGTCAGACTCAATCAGCAAGACGCTTTCGCCGCGCTCTTGCAGGTAATCAACCGTTGCCATCGTGACAAGCGACTTGCCAACGCCGCCCTTGCTGCCACCGATCAGGTAAATGCTTTTCGCCATGTTGCTTACTCCTTAAATGTCGTCGCTGTCAGGTTTCGGGGTGAATGTCGCCTTTGATGTATCCGCAGGCTTCTTGACGGCGGGGCGGGGGCGGGGTGTGTCTCCCGGTGCGTGCACCGGAGCTTTTTTCGCTGGCTTTGCTCTCTGCAAGTAGCTCTTGAGTGTTGGAGTTGCGATGCTCAGACCTTCACCGCGCAGCGTCTCGGAAATCTGGTCAAGCGTGTATCCACGCTTTTGCAACAAGGCGATTTCCTTCGAGAGTATGCGCACGGCATCTTGCTTGCTGTGCTCTTGCTTCTTTTTCTCGACTGGCGGCATCTCTCGCAGCTTTGCAGCGATAGCCTCTAGCTGTTCTGTCGTATGCTTCATCGTGCTAACTCCTTTGCTTACTTGTTGCGGAGTTGACAGCATAGCGCCATTTGTGCTTGTTGCAAAGTGCGTCCCGTGCACCTAAACTGCTGATACGATAGTAGAGCGGATGAGCAATACAGGATGACCGTTGTAACACACATGGCTTCGCCACGTGGTTCCAACGGACGCCTGCCCATTCGGCGCTTCGCTTCTCACGGTCTGGCTTATCCTGCAAGGGGTATCCCCTTGACCCCGGACAGTGCGGCGCTCTCGCTTCTTACTGTCCAAGACACACCCCGCCCCCCGCCCCGGCGAGAAGGAGACACGATGCCATTTGAAACGCAGGGGCCGGAACCGCTGGACGCCGTTATCAATGTACGGCTGACCGCAGCGGAGAAGGCCCGCTTGAAAGAGGATGCCGACCTTGCCGGGTTGAGCATGTCCGAGCTTGTCCGCCGCCGCTACTTCGGCAGGCCGATCATTGCCAACGCTGACGCTGTGATGCTCAAGGAGCTGCGGCGCATCGGTGGATTGCTCAAGCACATCCACAACGAAAGCGGAGGCATTTACAACAAGGACACAGCCGGGGCACTTGTGGCCCTGAAAGCCTACATCGGGAAACTGAGCCGTGATCGTCAAGAAGGTTAAGAACCCGCAGAAGGCAGCAAGCAAGGCGGTTCGCGTTTCTCGCCTAACCGACTACATCCGCGAGCCGGAGCGTGAGAACTCGCAGGAGAAGTGCATCCATGCCGGGGCGCGTGGATTCATCACCGATGAACCACAGAGCCAGACGGCAGAAATGATTGCCTTGTCACAAGAGGCAGTGCGAAGCAAGGACACGATCAATCACTATGTCCTGAGTTGGCGAGAAGGCGAGCAGCCCAGCCCGGAGCAGGTCGAAGAAGCGGTAAGCATTTTCATGGATGAGCTAGGTGTTAAAGACCATCAAGCCATCTATGGTTTGCACGCCGACACGGACAACTTGCACCTGCACCTTGCCATCAACCGCGTGCATCCTGAAACGCTCAAGGTGGTGAAGATCAATAACGGCTTCGACATTGAGGCAGCGCACAAGGCGATAGCACGAATCGAGAACGCACAAGGCTGGCAGCGTGAGCAGAACGGGCGTTATCAGGTGTTGGAGAATGGTGAGTTAGGCCGGGAGCACATCGACAAGGACAAGCCGCGCCAGCCAGCCCAGCCGAAGCGCGACATGGAAAACCGCACCGGGGAGAAATCCGCCGAACGCATCGCCATTGAGGACGGCGCACCGATCATCAAAAAGGCGCAGACGTGGGAGCAGTTGCACCGCGAGTTAGCAGCCAAGGGGATGCGCTACGAGAAAACAGGCAGCGGGGCGACGCTCTTTGTCGGTGATGTTGGCGTGAAGGCCAGCAGCGCAGACCGGGACGCGAGCCTATCCAAGTTACAAAAGCGACTCGGAGCTTACCAGCCGCCGCCGCAGCGTCAGCAGGTAGCACAGCGCGAGCCAGAGCCGATCAAGCCAGACGTGCCGGGATGGAAGGATTACATCACCGGGCGCAAGGCGCACTACGCGGAAAAGAACGCGGCCAAGCTGGCACTGGACAAGCGGCAGGAGCAGGAGCGCAAGCAGATTGCCGAGCAGCAGAAAGCCCGCCGCGATGAACTCATGCGCGGCAACTGGAAGGGTAAGGGCGAAGTGCTCAACGCCATGCGCAGCGTGATTGCCGCCGAGCAGGCCGCAGAGAAAGCAGCCTTGAAAGAGAAGCACCAGAAGCAGCGCGAGCAGCACCGGCAGCAGTTCCGGCCCTATCCCGACCTGGAGCAGTGGCAGCGGATGCAGAAAAGCCCGGAGCTTGCCGAGCAGTGGCGGCACCGCGCCAGCGAGCCGCAGCGCATCGAGGGCGCGAGCGGCGAGCCGCCGACGCCGCGAGACATCCGCGCCTATCAGCCTGAAATCGTGGGCCAGCAGGTGCATTACAGCCGGAAGGAAGAAGCGGGGGCGGGCGGGGGTGTGTCTTTCGTGGACAAGGGAAAAAGCATCGATATTCACGACTGGCGCAACCGGGACAGCACGCTTGCCGCCTTGCAGCTATCGGCGCAGAAGTGGGGCAGCTTCACCGTAACCGGGAACGACGAATACAAGGCCATGTGCGCGAAGTTAGCAGCAGAGCACGGTTTCAAGATCACGAATCCTGAGCTTCAGGAGCGCATCCAGCAGGAGCGGCAGCGGATACAGCAGGAGAGGGCGCAGGCGATGAAATCGGAGCAGCTAAAGCAGTTTGAGCTGTACGCGGAAGCGGTAGGCGCGGAGCGCTACCGGGTAACGTCCATCAAGATGCAGGCAGACGGAAGGAAGCAAACCTTCATCCTCGACAAGAAGGACGGCATCACGCGGGGCTTCACGCCGCAGGAGATCGAGCAGCGCACGCCGGAGATGCTGCGCCTACAGCGCCGGGGCGAAAACCTCTACTACACGCCACTATCGGACAAGAAGCATCACATCCTCATCGACGACATGAACCGGGAGAAGCTGGAGCGGCTTATCCGTGACGGCTACCGGCCCGCCGTTGTGCTGGAATCAAGCCCCGGCAACTATCAGGCCATCATCACCGTGCCGAAGCTGGGGACGGCCCACGACAAGGACGTGGGCAACCGGCTGAGCGATGCCCTGAACCGTGAATACGGCGACCCGAAGCTATCGGGAGCCATCCACCCGCACCGCGCACCCGGCTACGAGAATCGCAAGCCCAAGCACCAGCGCGAGGACGGCAGCTATCCCGAAGTGCGCTTGCTCAAGGCCGAGCGCCGCGAGTGCGTCAAGGCGCTGGCCCTGTCCAGCCAGATCGACGCCGAGTATCAGCGTCAGGCCGCCTTGAAGGCGCAGCAGCCAGAACGCAGCAAAGCCAAGCCCGCCTTGGAGCTTGCAGCGGCCAGCGGCAGCGCGATCGACGCTTACCAGCGGCATTACCGCGACGTGATCAAGCGGCAGCGTGGCGGCGAGGTGGACTTGTCCCGCGTGGATTCCATGATTGCCGTGCGGATGCGCGTTACCGGCCACGATCAAGCCGCCATCGAGGGCGCTATCCGCCAGTGCGCCCCGGCCACCCGGCAGAAGGACGAGGGGCGCGACTGGAACGACTACGCGCAGCGCACCGCCCGCTATGCCTACAGCGCCGCAGGCGACCGGCAAGCCGCCGAGCTTGGGAAGTACCGCCAGCAGTGGGAGAAGCTGGAAGGGCGCGAGCCTGTACGCCAGCAGGAGCAGGCCAAGGCGCAGAAGATCGAGCGCGACAACTCACCCGGCATGAGTCGATAAGACTTGATGTAACTACAAAAAGACGCTACAATAAGAACACAATGGAACTTGAATGGGACGCCGATAAAGCGGCACGAAACCTGAAAAAGCACGGCGTTTCCTTCGAGGATGCCGAGCTTGTTTTTTACGACTCCGGGCGGGTTGAAGCCTACGACGGACGCGAGGACTACGGGGAAGATCGTTGGGCAACGATTGGGCTTGCCTACTCGGCTGTCCTGTATGTGGTCTACACCGTCCGACACGAGGAAACCATCCGCCTTATCTCTGCGAGGAAAGCAAATGCCGACGAAAGAAAGCAATATCGTGAAGCGAACTCTTGACCTCAAGAAGCCGCCACAGTTGAGCGCCGAGCAGAAGGCGCGACTGGATGCCGTGGCCTCGATGCCGGATGAGCAGATCGACTATAGCGATGCACCCTATCTGCCTGATGCTGTCTGGATGAAGGCAGCGGAGCAATTGCCCCACACCAAGAAGCAAATCACGCTGCGCATTGATGCCGAAGTGTTGGAGTTCTTCAAGCACACCGGCAAGCGTTATCAGTCGCGCATGAATGCTGTTTTGCGCTCCTACGTTGAGGCGCACAAGGCGCACGCGAAATGAGCGGCGACGACAAGCAGCTTGAGCTTGAAGCCCTCGCCGCCGTGGGCGAAATGCTCTTGTTCGACCAAGCCAGAGGCAACCCGGAAGAAGCCGCCCGCATCCTGCGATGTGCGCGGCTTTTTGCTCGTTCAGAGGATGCCGCGCAGCGTCTCAGCGAGCTATGCAACGAGGCGGGCAGTGATGCGACTTGGCGCGAAAACATCGTGGAGGAACTGCAAGACCGAGAGGACTTGCAAGCCGCCGAGGCAGCGATGGAAGCCCGCCGACAGGCCCAACTTGTTGCGCAAGCGGATAGTGCCGACACGGCCTTGCAGACCCTAATGGACGAGGTAGCGGCGGACACCTTCGGCAGTCTCGATGAAGGATATGCGGCACAGGCGCAGGCCGAGGCCGTGAAGGCGTGGCAGGGCAGGCAGTGAGCGGCATTTGTTGGTGTTTCATCGTAACCCGGCAAGTGTTCAGCAAACGGTGGTTTGTTGGACAGTTGCCGCAAGGGGCGGTTTTTGTCATTTTCAGAAGACGACTGCACCAGACAACGCGGTTTGAAGGCTGTTGTGCAGTCGTCTATTGAACGAACAGTATCAGGAGTCCGCTGCACGAATGATAACCTCAAGCCGGTTCTGGTCGCGCTGGCGACCGATCAGCCCCTGGATGGGGACGGTAGAGAAAACGGACAAAATCGTACGCTAAGCATGCGGCCTGTCAGGTTGAGGCCATAGAGTTTGACGTTTAGGCGTCAGATAATGCAGAAAGCGGCCCTAGTCTGACGCGATGCCAGTGAGCCGACTGACGCCCAGTTGAGGTATAGCCTAGATTGACATGCGCGATGCAACCCTTAACTTGCTTGCACCTATCGTTTCCATGCTAGCTTTATCGTAACGCTAAGGAAGCTCTGAAAAAGCCCATGTTTCGCGAAATCACCGCTCTGTAACCCGCATGGTTGCTGGGATGCATTTCTCGAGCGGGGGCTTTTTCAGACCTTCCTTAGCTTAGCGTACGATTTTTTCCGAATTCTGCGGTTCCCCCTGGAAGACCTACGCAAGTTGGGCCAGCTCAGAGGTGGAATCAACGAAGGCGAGCGAATGAGGCATCTTTTCTGGCGTCTTAACTTTCTCCTTCTCTCCGGGGCAACAAACAGCGCCCAGATGTACCATGAGGCCGCCGCTCTTTCCTCCGAGCTGGATACTCGTTGGTCTTACCGCTCCAAAGAGCTTATGACGCTCTACAGCAAGGCGAAATCCTATGAGGCTGGGGAACGTGTCGAGTTCGGCGGAAAGTCGTTTGCACCGCTATACACGCCCAAAAACGACACGCTGATCAACCTATTCCAGATCTCACAGCAAGAACAAGAGCAACTGAAGACGATTATCAGCACTGACGAGGCTCAGAAGCGCCGCAGAGAGCGCGATAGACTGCGTGATGAAGAACGTCGCCGCGCCGCTGGCCAGCTTGAGCGTGAAGCCTATGAAGCCAACTCATTGAGCAGGCAAAAGCCCTGGGAAGCTATGGGCATGAGCCGGGCTAAATGGTATCGCCTGGGCAAGCCTTCACCTCAACAAAACAGTGAGACAAGTCCCTCCCCTATTACTAATGGCGAAGCCTCAGCGGTTGCCCTTCAGGCGGCCAGGTGTAAAGCCGTTTAGATGGCTATTTCAAAGTGAGTGAGATTTCGTAACGGATGGCAGCCCTAGAGGCTGCTTTCTTTTGAGGGGTTAGCAGGCGTATAGCCATGCTGGATCTCAGTCTATCACTACCTGCTTAATATTCCACCTTTAGATCCGGCAGCAGTTCGACCAGGTGGCCAACTTACCAGGCACCGGCAGCAGCTCGACCGGGTGGCCAAGTTCAGATCTGGACGCCAGAAGGAAATCAACCAGGTGGCCAACTTACCAGGCACCGGCAGCAGCTCGACCAGGTGGCCAAGTTCAGATCTGGACGCCAGAAGGAAATCAACCAGGTGGCCAACTCACCAGGCATCGGCAGCAGCTCGACCAGGTGGCCCATTTCGTACGTACGAAATCAGGCGACGCTATGCGAAATCTTGGCGGCAATCCCCCGCGACTACGTGATTTTTTTAACGTAGAGCGCGCTTTTTCTTGCCATAGTAGGCCATTTTGGCCTATAATCTTAATTAAGAAGACCGGGCACCCGCCACGGTCAATACCGGAGAACTCCGATGATCCACACAGCTAACCGCACCTTTCACCAACTCTATCGAGAATGGATACGCGAACGCCGCGAGCATATGCACAACGTTTTGACCTGGGAGCGTGATCGTTACGGTGCTCGCCTCGTCGGTCTGTTTTATCGTTACTGCAAGGTGGCCAACCCCTTTCCCCGTTGCACTCTGAATACTCGGATCAACTACCGCGCCCATGCGGTGAATCTGCCAGATTGGCCAGCCCGCAGCCTGGAGCTGAATAAAATGTGGCTCAGTTGGAGAGAAAAAAAGTAGGCCGATTTGGCCTATTTTTTATTGTACCCGCTTGACACAATAGGTCAAAATGGCCTATTATATATCTCAGAAGGCCGGGCACCCGCCACGGTCAATACCGGAGAACTCCGATGATGCAAACAGAACTTAATCCCCTGATCTGCTCCCTGGTCGCCACCCCTCGCCGTATGGCTGCAATGCCCCGCTATGTAGGCCGTTTCTATGTGGTTTTCGAGTCGATGCTTTACCAGCAAATGAAAGGGCTCTGCCGCGAGTATCGCGGGGCTTATTGGCTTATGTGGGAGCTGTCGAACGGCGGCTTTTATATGGCTCCTGGGCGTCGTGATGAAATGCTGAACATCGAGGCCATGAACTACTTTAGTGGCCAAATGAGCGCCGATGCTGCCGGGATTACCGCTTGCCTCTACCTCTATAGCCATCTGTCATTTCACACAGAAGGCGCTGACCAGGAGCGGTTTTCAAGGCTGTATCACAGCTTGCGGGATTGGGCTTGTGAGCATGACGAAAAAGAGGCCATCTTGGCCGCAATAGACTAGCAACAGAAAGCCCCGGTGATGGCCGGGGCTCTTAAAGGAGGTGCATAGGTAGAAAAAGAAATGGTGCCCCTGGTATGGCTGCAACCAATCACAGGGGCTTTCACCGGTCAATTTGAGGATAAACGCGATGAATACGGATATTGTATCACTTGCAAAACACATTGGCGACGCTCTGACGGCCCGCCGCCCCGTTCATATGCCGCGCATGAAGATGCGGGAGCTTGGCTTGCTCTTGATTGAACTGAAGGCGTATCGGGAGGCCGCCGCGACCGTTACCCATTGATAAAAAAGCCCCGGCATTGACCGGGGCTATTTGAGGATTTATCGCATGATTAGACCTGAAACGCTTAGGCCGTTCGCTGAAGATTGGCAGGCTCCAACCGCCGATGAAATCAAAGAGGTGTTGGAGCTGATTAGGCAACGAAAAGGGCTTAGTAAGCCTCTCAGTGGCGTTGATGTCGCTGATCTCGTTGGTTTGCCTGGTGAGAGAGGCAGCGGAAAGGGAACCCGAACCTTCAGGCGTTGGGTGAGCAAAACCAACCCTAGCCCTATTGCTTATGGTGCCTGGTCTATCTTGGCCCACCTGGCAGGTTTCGGGGCTATATGGGACGCTGACCGGGATTGAAACCATGACCGAACATAAGGCCGAACGTGCTCCCTGGGGAGACTTCCCGGCAGTAGTGAGGAACGGCGATCTAAAGGATCTCTCTAAAGAACCTGAATACGAAGCCGCCAAACATGGCGACCACAAGGCGATGAGCTATAAGCGCATGAAGCCGGCCGAGGACGAATTGCATTGCGAGATCAAGGCGCTGCTTGATCGCGCCAAGGCTACCGACGACCAGGAGCGTAACGAGCCGGAGCTGGACATTCCTGCCGAGATTTCTCGCCGCGAGAAGCGCCTGGAGGCGATCCAGGCGGCAAAGGCGCGCCTGGAAGCGCGCCAGCGTGAAGCGGACCAGGCCCGGGGGCGCAGCGAAGACGATGGCCGCCGGCCTCGCCATCCGGATGGCTCGGACAAGGGCGGTGGCTCGTACAAACGCGAGTTTGGTGTGCCGGATGACCGTGATCAGGAAAGCTTCACCGATCCGGACAGCCGGATCATGAAACACGCCGGTGGTGGCTCCGAGCAGAGCTACAACGGGTACACAGCGGTCGATGCCGAGCACCAGATCATCGTGGCGGCGGAGTTGACCAACTGCGCCGCGGACAGTCAGGCGCTGCTGGGCATGCTGGCAGCAGTTCAGGCCAACACCGGAGAAATGCCGGCCCAGACGCTGGCGGATGCGGGATTCCGTAGTGAGGCTGTTCTGGCAAAGGTCGCCGATCACCACGGCGATGTCATCGTTGCCCTCGGCCGCGAGGGACGTGAAGATGCCAAGGTCAATGCCAAGACCCATCCGCATACGGCGGCGATTGCGGCGAAATTGAAAACGGAGCAAGGCGATGCAGCTTACCGCCGGCGCAAGTCGATCGTGGAGGCTCCGAATGGTTGGATCAAGGCGGTGATGGGATTGCGTCAGTTCAGCATGAGGGGCCTGGACAAGGTGCAAGCCGAGTGGAAGCTCGTCTGCATGGCGCTAAATCTGAGGCGAATGGCGTATCTGTGAGGGCGAAGGTTAAATGGGGCGGCTCAAATGCACCCCAGTCGTCATAACACGCCGCGCGCCGCAAGATTGGTATCCTTGGCGCCGACGCCTTGCCAATTGCAGAGAGCGCCGCCGCCATCGTCAGTGCTCTACAGAAAACCGGTCACACGGCTCTGCCGCGCAGACTCCTAGCCTAAATGTGACAGTGGTTGGTAATCCATGCCGCCCGCAAGGGCGGCGGTGGTGGGCCAATAGATGATTTTCAGAGCCTTACTGCCCGTTGACGCCCAATCCCTCGAGCGCGAGTCTAGCCGCAGCGGCGATGACGGCCTCGCTGTGCTTGTCATCCTTGTTAGGCGCCCGGGTGTAGACGGCCAACACAATAGGTGCGCGCCCAGTGGGCCAGACGACGGCATAGTCATTTGCCGTGCCATACACTCCGCAGGTTCCGGTTTTGTCTCCGACTGCCCAGTCTGCCGGCACCGCCGCGCGGATGCGGTGGTTGCCGGTCGTGTTTCCCTTTAGCCAATCAACAAACTGCTGCCGCTGCGGCGCAGCCAGTGCAGAGCCCAGTGTCAGTTTTTGTAAGCTTTCCGTCACGGCGCGCGGCGATGAGGTATCGCGCGCATCGCCTGGGATGGCGGAGTTCAGCTCCAGCTCCCAGCGGTCCAGACGGAACGTGGTATCGCCGATAGAGCGCATGAAGGCCGTCAGCCCGGCCGGGCCGCCCAACTCCTTCAGCAACAAATTGGCGGCGGCGTTATCACTGTATTGCACGGCGGCCGCGGACAGCTCCGCCACCGTCATGCCTGTTGTCAGATATTTTTCCGAGATGGGTGACCACGGAACCAGCGCATTTTTGCCGTAACGGATGGGTGTGTCCAGCAAGCCGGCCTGCTGCTGGCTGCGAGCCAGCACAGCGGCAGCAAGAAAGCCCTTGAATGAGCTGCACAGTGGGAAGCGCTCCTCAGCGCGGTAACTTACAGTTGCGCCTGAGCCGGTATCCATCGCGTACACACCGATGGAGCCGCCAAAGTCCTGTTCGAGTTTAGCGAATGGTTCCGCGACGAGGTTGGTCAGCGCGGTGGCAGAAAAGCCAGCCAGCGGCCATGAGAGACAAGACAGCAGAACTAGACGGCGATACAGTGACATCAACGATATTCCTTGTTTGAAGGTGGAGCTAGGTGTAGCGGCCGGATGTAATCAGGCCGCTACAGCTGGGATTAGGGGTCTGACGCTCAGTGGAACGAAAACTCACGTTAAGGGATTTTGGTCATGAGATTATCAAAAAGGATCTTCACCTAGATCCTTTTAAATTAAAAATGAAGTTTTAAATCAATCTAAAGTATATATGAGTAAACTTGGTCTGACAGTTACCAATGCTTAATCAGTGAGGCACCTATCTCAGCGATCTGTCTATTTCGTTCATCCATAGTTGCCTGACTCCCCGTCGTGTAGATAACTACGATACGGGAGGGCTTACCATCTGGCCCCAGTGCTGCAATGATACCGCGAGACCCACGCTCACCGGCTCCAGATTTATCAGCAATAAACCAGCCAGCCGGAAGGGCCGAGCGCAGAAGTGGTCCTGTAACTTTATCCGCCTCCATCCAGTCTATTAATTGTTGCCGGGAAGCTAGAGTAAGTAGTTCGCCAGTTAATAGTTTGCGCAACGTTGTTGCCATTGCTGCAGGCATCGTGGTGTCACGCTCGTCGTTTGGTATGGCTTCATTCAGCTCCGGTTCCCAACGATCAAGGCGAGTTACATGATCCCCCATGTTGTGCAAAAAAGCGGTTAGCTCCTTCGGTCCTCCGATCGTTGTCAGAAGTAAGTTGGCCGCAGTGTTATCACTCATGGTTATGGCAGCACTGCATAATTCTCTTACTGTCATGCCATCCGTAAGATGCTTTTCTGTGACTGGTGAGTACTCAACCAAGTCATTTTTCAATATTATTGAAGCATTTATCAGGGTTATTGTCTCATGAGCGGATACATATTTGAATGTATTTAGAAAAATAAACAAATAGGGGTTCCGCGCACATTTCCCCGAAAAGTGCCACCTGACGTCTAAGAAACCATTATTATCATGACATTAACCTATATGTCAAGACCCGGCTGGTTATACACGCGTTTCCTGAACAATTCAGGGCGTTTTTCATGCCATTCCTTGAGCGCCTGAACGGGTGTTTTGTGTTGGAGCGCGCGTTGCGGAATGCTGTGGTTGTAGATCTTGACGTAATTGCGCAGCGTCGATTCCAGTTCGGCAGCTGAACCAAAACGGGTCTGGTTGACGATGTCGCTGATACGACCGTTGAAGCGCTCCACCATGCCGTTGGTCTGCGGATGACGAGGCGGGATGAGCCGGTGCTCGATGCCGAGCTGCTTGCACAGGCGGTCGAACACGTGTGTGCCGCTGGGTTCCTTCTTCTTGCCGCCAGCCGTGAAGCGGTCGGTGAACTGGCTGCCGTTGTCGGTCAGAAGCTTGACGATCTTGACGGGACAGGCTTGCTGGACTTTGTTGAGGAAGTCGCCACTGCTGCCATCGGTCTGGTCGGCATAGAGCTCGATGAAGACCCAGCGCGTAGCACGGTCGATGGCAACGAAGAGATAGCGCCTTGCCGTCTCGTCGGGCATCTGCGGCAGGTACTTGATGTCGATGTGCACAAAGCCCGGCTCGTAGTCCTTGAAGGTCTTTTTCGTGGCGGGCGCAGTGCCTTCCTGCTCGACCAGGTTACGTAGATCCGAGACACCGTGGCGGCGCAGGCAACGTCCCAGGCCGGCACGCGAGACGGCTGGATTGATGAACTCGCGCGTGACCGCCAGCAGGTCGTCCGTGGGCAGCAGCAACGTCTTGCGCAGCTCCACCACGATGAGCTCCTGCTCGGGCGTGAGCGTCGTGTACATCTTGTTCGGCGCATGCGACTTGTCTTCAGGAGACTCGCGGTTTTGCCACTTTCGGATGGTTTGGCGGGTGACGTTGTACATCCTGGCCAGTTCGGCCTGCGGGAGCGTCGAGTTCCTGATTTCCTCACGGATCAGGTGGGTAGTACGGGCTTGGCTGTGCAGTGCCTGGGTCATCGAGTTGCCAGTGAAGAGTCGGATTGGAACAGTGTACGCAAAACGTGTCTGGCCTTGAAGAGCGGCCAGCTACGCATGGGTACATGATCCCACGAGTCCAGACACCTATAAAAATAGGCGTATCACGAGGCCCTTTCGTCTTCAAGAATTTTATAAACCGTGGAGCGGGCAATACTGAGCTGATGAGCAATTTCCGTTGCACCAGTGCCCTTCTGATGAAGCGTCAGCACGACGTTCCTGTCCACGGTACGCCTGCGGCCAAATTTGATTCCTTTCAGCTTTGCTTCCTGTCGGCCCTCATTCGTGCGCTCTAGGATCCTCCGGCGTTCAGCTTGTGCCACAGCCGACAGGATGGTGACCACCATTTGCCCCATATCACCGTCGGTACTGATCCCGTCGTCAATAAACCGAACCGCGACACCCTGAGCATCAAACTCTTTTATCAGTTGGATCATGTCGGCGGTGTCGCGGCCAAGACGGTCGAGCTTCTTCACCAGAATGACATCACCTTCCTCCACCTTCATCCTCAGCAAATCCAGCCCTTCCCGATCTGTTGAACTGCCGGATGCCTTGTCGGTAAAGATGCGGTTAGCTTTTACCCCTGCATCTTTGAGCGCTCTGATCTGAATATCGAGGGACTGCTGGCTGGTTGAGACCCGCGCATAACCAAAAATTCGCATAAAATGTACCTTAAATCGAATATCAGACACGATGTGTCTATTATGCCAAAATGACGATTTAATGGACACTCAAACGAAGCCGTTTTACTATGTCTGATAATTTATAACATTTCGTACGGTTGCAAAAATGTTACTAAATGCCCGTCAGGCAGGGAGGCCGATATGCCCGTTGACTTTCTGACCACTGAGCAGACTGAAAG
>NZ_JAPCJD010000068.1:0-23154 GCF_027707845.1 Aeromonas sp. QDB14
TGGATTTAGGGACTCAGAATACTTTTTTCTGAAAATCAAGGCGGCCTTCCCCGGAAAGCCGCGATGAACCTTTTTTTTGCGGAAATCCCCCATGTCTCGCGTCATCCTGCTCTGGAGCGGCGGCAAAGATGCCATGCAGGCCCTCTGCCACGCCCGGGAGGCGGGCCATCAGGTGGCGGCCCTGGTCACCTTTGCCCCGCCAGCGCCACGCTTTCTCGCCCATCCCCTGTCACAGGTTCGCCGTCAGGCGGCGGCCCTCGCGCTGCCCCATCGGCTGGTCACCATCGAAGCGCCCTTCGATCTCGGTTATGAGCGGGCCCTGGCGGCATTGAAAGAGGAGTGGCAACTCGATGGGGTCGTCACCGGCGACATCGACAGCGTGGGGGGCGCGCCGAACTGGATCCGCGAGCGCTGTCGACCCCTGGGGCTCACCGTTCACACCCCGCTATGGCAACAACCCCGCGAGGCGTTGCTGGCGGACATGCTGGCCCGCGGCATCGTCGCCCACCTCTCCTGCGTCGATACCCGGGTACTGGCCCCCGAGTGGGTGGGGCGCAGGCTCGATGCGGCCACCCTGGCCGAATTGCAGCAACTGGCGGCAACCCGGGGCTTCGATGCCTGCGGCGAGCAGGGGGAGTACCACACCATGGTGACCGACGGCCCCGGGTTTGCGGCGCCGCTGACACTCGGCCACTGGCAGGTGGCGCGCCAGGAGCACCTCGCCTATCTGCTGGAGGACGAGGAATGACCTCTCACGAGGGCGACACATAAAAAACGGGAGGCGCTGGCCTCCCGTTTTGCTTGTCCTTAACGTTGACCTAGTTGGCCAGCTTGCCCAGCACCCGCTTAAGCAGGCGGATGCGCGGCTCGATGCTGTCCAGCAGCAGGAACTCCGCCTCCGAGTGAAAGCCACCCCCCATGGGGCCGAAGCCATCGAGGGACGGCACCCCGGCCGCCGCGGTGAAATTGGCATCGGAGCCGCCACCGGCCTCCAGCCAGGTGAAAGGGACTCCCTCCTCCCTGCCTGCCGCCTCCACCAGTGCCATCAGGGCCTCGGTGTCGCCGCTCGGGCGCATCGCGGGCTTGAAGCTCTGGCGCGCCACCTCGACCCGGCAACCGGCGAGGAAGGGGTTGTTGGCCATGAAGGTGAGCCGGTCGTGCACCGCCTGCGCCTCTTCGTTGCGCCAGAAGCGCAGATCCACGATCGCCTCGGCAAAGTCGGGCACCACGTTGACGCCGGTCCCCCCCTGCACCACCCCCACGTTCATGGTGGTACCGGTTTCCATGTTGACCTGCTGGTTGATGGCGAGCACCCAGTGGGCCAGCTCCGTGATGGCGGAGATCCCTTGTGCCAGGGCCGAACCGGCATGGGAGGCCTTGCCGTGGAAGGTGATGCGGTACTTGGCATTGCCCTTGCGGGCGCTGATGAGATCCCCGCTCGGGCGGGCCGCCTCGGCCACCAGCACGCAGCCGCTCTGTCTGGCCCGCTCCACCAGCCACTCTTTGGACCAGGGGGAACCAATCTCCTCGTCGCAGTTGCAGCAAACCAGCACCTTGAGCCTGGCCAGCACGGCCGGGTCCAGCTCTTTCAAGGCATACCAGGTAGAGAGCAGGCCGCTCTTCATGTCCGAGACGCCGGGGCCAAAGGCCTGATTGCCTTCGATTTTCAGCGGTCGCTTGGCCGCCGTCCCCTCGGGGAAGACGGTGTCCATGTGGCCCACCAGCATGACGTCGTAGTGATCCGCCCCCGGGGCATTGGTTGCCTCGAGGCAGGGGCCGTACTCGGCGGCGAACTGGTGGCGGGTCACCTGCCAGCCGATGGCCTCATATTTCTCGGTCATGATGTCGGCGACCCGGGCCACCCCGGCCGGGGTGCGGATGCCGCAGTCGAGGTTGATGAGCGGGGCGAGATCCGCCAGATAGGTATCGAGGGAAAACGGGCGCGTGAGGTCGTTCATTGTCTTCTCCATGGAACAATCTGCGTAAAACACAGACTGTTTTTGCAACGATAAGAGTGGGCGGGCACTCGACGCCGTCTCGTCAACGGCGGTCGACCAGCGTGGATCAACTGGCCGCCGCCTCTACTACACCAGAGCCTTTACATGAACAGCAGATAGTTGAGGAGCAGCGCCGTCACCAGGGCCCCCGCCATGGGCACGCTGGTGCGCTTGACCACCACGAAGGGAGAGACCTTGGCGATGCCCGCACAGGCGATGAGCACCGCCGCGATGGGGGAGACGGTGCGGCCGATGCTCGAGGCGAGCTGCATCGGCAGCAGCATGGTCACCGCTGGCACGCCAAACTTGGCTGCCACCGCGGGGGCCAGGGAGGAGAAACTGAGGAAGGCTGCGTTGCCCGAGCCCATGATGACCGCCGCCACCATGATGAGCCCCACCATCACCAGGGTCATCAGGCCGCTGCCGATGCCGGCATTGCTGGCAGAGTGCAGCAGGGTATCGATGGCGCCGATGGCCTTGAGGGATTCGGCGAAGAGCTCGGCACAGACGATGAGCGCCACCACGGGGCCGAACACCTTGCCCATGCCGTCGAGGAAGCTGGAGAGCCCCGCGAAGGCGGTGCGCACCGAGCGGGTGCGCAGCAGCTCGCACAGCATGCCGATAAAGACCGACAGCAGCATGGCCACCTCCACGCTGACGCTGATGCTGGTCACCAGGAGCTTGGAGAAGGTCATCATCAGTACGAAGGGGATGATGGGCAGCAGGCCGTACCAGGTTGGCGCGGCCACCTCGTCCGCCCCTTTTTCGTCAAGCTCCGCGTGCTCACCGCGATGCAGGGCCGGATCCCAGCCCTCCTGACGGTCACAGTGTCGCTGCCAGAAGAAGTGCAGCACCATGGTCACCAGCAGCATGGGGGCCACCAGCCAGATCTGGTAGTCGACGAAGTAGCTGGTGGGATCCATGCCGGATTGACCGGCGGAGAAGATGGCGTTGGTCTGGGTCGGGCCGATTTCGAACGCCTGGGAGGTGGCGATGACGCCGCAGGCGGAAGCCGGGCTGATGCCGAGGTTGCGCATCACAGGGTACATGGTGACCATCAACAGCAGGCCAAGGCCGGTGGCGGAGGTGACGAACAGGGAGACGAAGACCGCCACCAGGTAGCAGATGGCCAGCATCAGGTAGCTGGACTGGATGCCCGCCACCGGTTTGACCGCCACCCGCACCAGGGCCTGGGAGGCGCCGATATGGGACATGTAGGTGGCAAAGCCCGCCACCGCCATGATGGTGAGGCCAAGGCCCGCCGCCCGGTAGGAGAAGATCCCCTTGAACACCTCGAACAGGTCGAACAGGGCGAAGCCGGTGCTCTTGTCAGCGGGCAGAATGGGGTGCAATCCCAGCCAGTAGGCCACCGCAAAGAGGGCCATGCCCGCCAGCGCCAACACCGCCTGCGGGTTGTAATCCTTGATGATGCCGTAGACCACGGCGATCAGCACGAGCAAGACGAAGACGAGTTCCAAGGTGCACTCCTGACAAGATTATCGAGAAGCGCAATTTAGTGGGGGATCTCCCCTTTCCTCTTGATCACCATCAATCAAGATGGAAAAAACAAACGGTTGTAGATTTTTATTCCGAAAATAAAATTAAAAACGACATTTAACATCAAGGAACTGGATCTAGAATGCTCCCCAGGGTATCCCTGACCAACAACCGCCACTTTGTTTGCGTTGGATCAACATCCCGCCGGGGTGAACTGGCCAAGATGCCCGTCGACACAGAGCGACCATTTCGCACCGGAGAGAGTTATGACAAACCAAGCCACCGCAGGCACCCCGACCTGCGACTGCAAGCTGTGGGACATCCTCGTCGAGTCTGCAAAGGAACGCACCACCATTCGTTACTCCAAACTGGCCAGGCAGGCCGGGCTGGAGCAGTGCCAGGATGAACTGCGTACCCTGCTGCAACGCATCCGCATGTATTGCACCGAAAATCACCTGCCCATTCTCTCCGCCATCGTGATGGATGACGTGGGCAAATACGCCGGCCTCTCCTCCAGCCTGCCGGATGCCCCCTGGGAGCGGGCACGGGTCTTCGATCACGAGTGGACCACCCTGCACTGAGTGCCGCCCCCTGAATCCGGAACGCGCCCAGACCAGCAGGCGCGTTCTGGTTTTTGGCCCCCGCCGTTTCTTCCCCGGCCCCAGCGGCCCCATCCGGCCAGGTGTGCTTCCCTGTGAGGCTCCCTGCCCCCTGTCGTCCTATCCGGCCAGGTGTGCAGCATAAGGGCCTCCTCCCTCGGTCTCCCCCTTTGATGCCGCCGCGCATCCCGTCCCAGACCAGCGTGTGCTGGCGCGCGGCCCCCTCCCTTCTCCACTCGGCCTGACTGGTAAAACCAGCCCATCCGGCCATGAGCGTTGCCATGGGGGGGCCACAATGCCAGAATCGGGCCCTTGCACGATTTCAGGGCCGCCGGCCCGCAGACAAAGGATCCCCCATGGCCACCACCCTCTATGGCATCAAGAACTGCGACACCATCAAGAAGGCCCGCAAGTGGCTGGAGGAGGCGGGTATCGATTACCGCTTTCATGATCACCGCGCCGACGGTCTGAGCCCGGAACAGCTCGATCTCTGGCTCGCCAAGCTGGGCTGGGAAGCCCTGCTCAACACCCGTGGCACCACCTTCCGCGCCCTGCCGGAAGCAGAAAAACAGGGGCTCGACACCGCCAAGGCCCGTGACCTGCTGCTGGCCCACCCGGCCATGATCAAGCGCCCGCTGCTGGACCAGGACGGTACCCTGACCCTGGGCTTCAAGGCAGACCTCTATCAATCCCTCTTCTCCCGTTAACTTTTTCTGTTAAGGAACACCGATGTCGGACGTCATCACACTGGCCAAGGATTTGATCAGCCGCCCCTCCGTGACCCCCCTGGATGAAGGGTGCCAGACCCTGATGGCGGAGCGCCTCGCGCGCCTGGGGTTCGTCATCGAACCCATGGTCTTTGAGGACACCACCAACCTCTGGGCACGCCGTGGCAGCGAGGGTCCCCTCTTCTGCTTCGCCGGCCACACCGACGTGGTACCCGCCGGCCCCCTGGAGAAGTGGGACACCCCGCCATTCGAGCCGACCATCAAGGACGGCATGCTCCATGGCCGGGGCGCCGCCGACATGAAGGGGTCCCTGGCCGCCATGGTGGTGGCGACCGAGCGCTTTGTGGCCGAGCACCCGGACCACAAGGGCTCCATCGCGTTTCTCATCACCTCGGATGAAGAGGGGCCCTTCATCAACGGCACGGTACGCGTCATCGACACCCTGGAGGCACGCAACGAGAAGATCCGCTGGTGCATCGTCGGCGAACCCTCCTCCACCGCCCAGGTCGGGGACGTGGTGAAGAACGGCCGTCGCGGCTCCATCACCGGCGATCTGCTGGTGCGCGGGGTGCAGGGCCACGTCGCCTACCCCCATCTGGCGGACAACCCTATCCACAAGGCGGCACCGGCGCTGGCGGAGCTCGCCGCCATCGAGTGGGACAAGGGCAACGCCTACTTCCCCCCCACCAGCTTCCAGATCGCCAACATCCAGGGCGGCACCGGCGCCTCCAACGTCATTCCGGGGGAGTTGCAGGTCCAGTTCAACTTCCGCTTCAGCACCGAGCTCACCGATGCGGCTATCCGCGAGCGGGTCGAGGCGCTGCTGACCCGTCACGGCCTGGACTTCGAGCTGAAGTGGACCCTCTCCGGCCAGCCCTTCCTGACGGACACCGGCGCCCTGCTGGAAGCCACCGTCGCCGCCGTGGCGGCAGTGAACGGCCAGCAGCCGGCCCTGCTCACCACGGGGGGCACGTCCGATGGGCGCTTCATCGCTCCCACCGGGGCGGAAGTCATCGAGCTCGGCCCGGTCAACGCCACCATCCACAAGGTGAACGAGTGCGTGAAGGCGGACGATCTGGATCTGCTGGCGGACATGTACCAAGGGGTGCTGGCACGACTGCTGGCATGAGCGGTGCTCCGGACAAGAGAGACCAGACCATGAATCAGGATCAACTGCTTGGGCTGGATGAGAGCCACCTCATCCTGGTGGGGCGCGGCCCCCATCGTCTGACCGCCGCCACCGCGGCGGCCTTCAACGACATGCAGGTGGCTGCCGCCCATGCCGGTTTCAACCTGCAGGCGGCCTCCAGCTGGCGCGGCTTCGAGCGCCAGCTCGCCATCTGGAACGGCAAGTGGCGCGGGGAGCGCCCTCTGCTGGATGCGCACAACCAGCCCCTCGATGCCCTGCAACTGGGCGAGACCGAACGACTGCACGCCATCCTGCACTGGAGCGCCCTGCCCGGCACCAGCCGCCATCACTGGGGCACGGATCTCGACATCTACGATCCGGACTGCCTCCCCGCCGGCACCCGGCTCGCGCTGGAACCCTGGGAGTACGAGGCGGGCGGCTGGTTTGCCGATTTGCGCGAATGGCTGGACGATCACATGAACGACTTCGGCTTCTTCCTGCCCTATGCAAAAGGGGAGCAACCGGCTCAGGGGGTGGCCTACGAGCCCTGGCACCTGAGCTTCGCGCCCGAATCCGATGGGCTGGCCCTGGATCCGGCGGCGCTGGCGCTTTGTCTGGAACGAGCGGATATTGAAGGCAAGGAGTGCATCCTGGCTCATCTCGACGAGATCCTGGCCCGCTATGTCACCCCGGCACACCACGAAAGGAGATTCTGATGAGCTTGTGGTTATGGATAGGCTTGCCGCTGCTGTTTCTGCTCGGCCTGTTTCTCAACGCCATCAAGGACATGAAGCAGCTCGAGAAACAGCTGCCCAAGTACAAGGACAAGATCCGGGAGGTCAAGGACGACGAGGACGACTGACCCCCTCGCAGGAGCCCGTCGGCGCTCCTGCACCCTTCCCGTCCACGGCATTTTTTCGCCCTCTGCCGCCCCCTCTGCCTGCACTGAAAGCCCCATCCATTGCCCCCTTTCCCTGCGCTTTCCCGCGCGGGCACGCCACCCTCGCCCTGCTTGAAAACTGCGCAACAAACGTAAAAAACTGCAAAACAATGCACAATTAAGCCACACAAAGGGGGTCAATCTGCATATAATGTGCCTGTTTTGCAGCCCGCCATAAGGAGTTCGCCATTGGATGCCACCACCGTCAACAGTTTCTTCTTCATCGGTGCCCTGTTGGTGGGCGCCAGTGTCCTGTTGAGCGCACTCTCCTCCAGAGTCGGCATCCCCATCCTGGTCATCTTCCTCGCCGTCGGCATGCTGGCGGGTGAGGATGGTCCCGGCGGCATCCACTTCGCCGACTACTCGGTCGCCTACCTGGTGGGCAACCTGGCACTGGCCATCATTCTGCTGGACGGCGGCATGCGCACCCGGGTCTCCTCCTTTCGGGTCGCGCTCTGGCCCGCGCTCTCGCTGGCCACGGTCGGGGTGGCCATCACCACCGGCCTCACGGGCCTCGCCGCCGCCTGGCTGTTCGACCTCAACCTGATGCAGGGGATGCTCATCGGTGCCATCGTCGGCTCCACCGATGCGGCGGCGGTCTTCTCCCTGCTCGGCGGGCGCAGCCTCAACGAGCGGGTCAGCGCCACCCTGGAGATAGAATCGGGCAGCAACGATCCCATGGCGGTCTTTCTCACCGTCACCCTGATCGAGGTGCTGGCCACCGCCCAGCAGGGGCTGGATGCCGGCTTCCTGCTGTTGCAACTCGTCAAGCAGTTTGGTCTGGGCGCTGGCATCGGCCTTGCGGGGGGCTGGCTGCTGTGGAAGCTCATCAACAGTGCCAAGCTCGCCCCCGGTCTCTATCCCCTGCTCACCGTGAGCGGCGGCCTGCTCATCTTCGCCCTCACCACGGCGGTGGGGGGCAGCGGCATCCTGGCCATCTACCTCACCGGCCTGCTGCTTGGCAACCTCTCCCTGCGCAGCCGCAGCACCACCCTCTCCGTGCTGGACGGCCTGACCTGGCTCAGCCAGATCGGCATGTTCCTGGTGCTGGGGCTGCTCGCCTCTCCCCACAAGTTGCTGCCCATCGCCCTGCCGGCGCTGGCCCTGGCCATGTGGATGATCCTGTTTGCCCGTCCGGTGTCGGTCTGGATTGGACTGCTGCCGTTCAAGAACTTCGCGCCGCGCGAGCGCTGGTTTATCTCCTGGGTGGGGCTGCGCGGCGCCGTGCCCATCATCCTGGCGGTCTTCCCCATGATGGCGGGGCTGCCCAATGCCCAGCTCTACTTCAATGTCGCCTTCTTCGTGGTGCTGGTTTCGCTGATCCTGCAGGGCAGCTCGCTGCCGCTGGCATCAAAGCTGGCGCGAGTGGAGGTGCCCGCACCGCCCTCTCCCATCAACCGCTCTGGGCTGGAAATCGATCTCGACAGCCAGTGGGAGACCTTCGTCTATCGCCTGAGCGCCGAGAAGTGGTGCATCGGCTCTCCCTTGCGGGAGCTGCGCATGCCCCAGGGCACCCGCATCTGCGCCCTGTTCCGCGGCCAGGAGCTGCTCCACCCCTCGGGCAGTACCTGCCTGCAATCCGATGACATCCTGTGCGTCATCGGCCACGAGCACGACCTGCCCGCCCTCGGTCAGCTCTTCAGCCAGGCGCCGGAGCAGGATCTGGGCCCGCGCTTCTTCGGTGACTTCCTGCTGGAGGCCAACGCCAGGCTGGTGGATCTCGCCCCGCTCTACGGGCTGGATGTGAGCGAGATGGCGGATCAGAGCCTCGGCGATTTTATTGCCCACCAGTTGGGCGATAATCTGGTGGTCGGTGACCATGTCACCTGGCAGGGACTGCTCTGGACGGTGGCGGAAATGGAAGAGGGTGAACCCCGCAAGATAGGGGTGCGCTTCCTGGAAGAAGACCCCGTCTAGGCGCCGGCCATCGTAGCCCGCATTTGTGTGAGAAGGGAGTGAACCATGCCTTATCAAACCCTGTTGTCCGGTCTGTATCCTCCCTCGCCCAAGCTGGGCCTCATCGAGGGTTTCTTTGGCAAGGGCTGGAGCTGGGAAGCCCGTGCCCGCTACGCCCAGTGGCTGCCCCGCCACGGCTATGGCTTCTACCTCTACGCCCCCAAGGAAGACGGCTACCTACGCAAGCACTGGGCCACGCCCTGGCCCGCCGAACAGCTTGAAGCCCTGTGCCAGCTCGCCCGCCAGTGCCGGGAGAACGGTCTGGCCTTCGGGGTGGGCCTGAGCCCCATGGGGGCTCATCACGACTATGCCCGCCAGCGACCCGCCCTGCTGGAGAAAGTGAAGCTCATCGAGGAGGCGCTCAAGCCCGATATCCTGGCGATCCTGTTTGACGACATGAAGGGGGACACCCCGGATCTCGCCCACTGGCAGCTCACCATCGCCCACGATATCGCGGCCCACACCGACGCAGGCCGCCTGCTGTTCTGCCCCAGCTACTACAGCACGGATCCGGTGCTGGAGAAGGTGTTCGGTGCCATGCCCCCCCACTATCTGCAGGATCTGGGTCAGGGGCTCGACAAGCGCATCGATGTCTTCTGGACCGGACCCAAAGTCTGCTCCACCGAGTATCCGGCTGCCCACCTCAAACAGGCCGCCGACTGGCTCCATCGCAAGCCCTTCCTGTGGGACAACTATCCGGTCAATGACGGCAGCAAGGCGAGCAGCTTCCTGCACCTGCGCGCCTTCGAAAACCGTCCGGCAGAGCTGGCGGATCTCGTGAGCGGCCATGCGGTCAATCCCATGAAGCAGGCGGCCCTCTCGGCCCTGCCGCTCGCCACCCTGCCCATGAGCTACAAGCTCGGCAAGCAGTACGATCCTGACAAGGCGCTGCACGCCTCCCTCAACGCCACCTGCGGGCCGCAGATCTCCGCCATGATCCAGGCCGACCTGCCGCTCTTCCAGGACATCGGTCTGGCCCAGCTCACCCCCGAGCAGGTCATCCACCTCAAGAGCCGCTACCTGCCGTTCCAGGATCAGGCCTGCGTGAACGAGATCCTGCGCTGGCTGGCCGGGGAGTACGTGTTCGATCCGGACTGCCTGACCGACTGACCTCATGAGTCCATGAAAAGTGGGTTCATAAAAAAACGGGCCCATGTAAAAGGCCACCTCCCGGGCAGGGAGGTGGCCTTTTTGCATCATCTCTCTTCAGGTGCCCCATGGCGTCACATAGGGCGGCAGATTGAGCGGGTGTTTAACCGAAGGCCAGCCAGACCCCGACAAACAGCATGAGAGAGCCCGCGATCCGGTTCATCAGAGTGACATTGCCGCTCTTGGCGAGGAAATGGCGCAAGGTGCGGCCACCGCTGGCATAGAGCATCAGGCAGGAGAACTCGATGACCAGGATGAGCGCGACCAGGGCCCCTATCTGGGGTGCCATCGGCTTGGCCGCATTGATGAAGGGGGGCAGCAGGGAGACCATGAAGGCCCACCCCTTGGGGTTGGCGATGGCGGTCACGAACCCCTGCACGGCCAGTCCCATGGGGCTGGTCTGCTGGCCCGCCGAGAGATCCGCCGGGATGGCCATCTTGCCCTTGGCCTGCCACATCTGGATGCCAAGCCAGACCAGGTAGGCGCCACCTACATATTTGAATGCGGAGAACAGGGCCGGGTAGTTGAGCATGACTGCCGCCACCCCGACCACCGACAGCACGGAGACCAGGCCGACGCCGACAAGCTCCCCCCACATCATGTGCAGGGTACGGCGCACCCCCAGACTCATGCCCAGGGTCATCGCCAGGGTCATGCACATACCGGGGGTTACTGAGACAAAAAAGAACGTGGGAATAAAGAGCGCCAAGATGGCGGGATCAATCCAGTCGGACACACTACACCTCCAGGGTAACAAGCAGACGATCTTGCCTATCACACTCTTTTAACACAAGAAAAACCTTTTCATTCAGCAAGAATTCAGCATTAAAAACCCTGTGACAAGGATTGTCGCGCCTGTGTAAGATGCCGCCTCACTCCTCTTTCGGGTTAGGATCTTTCATGTCATTGAATAATCTGTCCATTCGTCTTCAAGTGCTTATCCCTCTCCTGCTCGCCAGCCTGTTGATGCTGCTGATGGCCGTGATCAGCAAACAGGAAATCGACGGTGCCATTCAGGACATGAATGAAACCACCGCCAGCGTCACCCGCCACAAGGACGACATCGCGGCCCTGATCCACGCCACCTACCGGCTGCGCACCAACGCCATCTACGGCCTCTACGATGAGGCCCTCTTCGCCCAGTTGCCGGCCCAGCTCTCCGCCGCCGAACAGGAGATTGGCGCCATCCTGACCAGACTGGTTGTCACCGGTGCCGAGCAGGACAACCGTCAGGTCGCGGCCGCCCTGCAGGCCTACCTCGGCCACACCCGCAGCAGCATGCTGCCCCTGCTGACCGCCAAGTACCAAGGCAGTGGCGATCCCGCCGCCTATGAGCAGGCCCGCCTGCACTTTCGCGATCTGGGGGAGGCGCTCATCAAGCAGATCGATGCCATGTCCGTCCACATCAATCAGCTGACCCAGACTGAGATTGCCGAGGAGCAGGCCCACTACCGCGCGACCCTGCTGCGCACCCTGCTGCTGATGGGGGGCACCCTGATCGCGGCCCTGCTGGGCGGCTGGTGGATCTCCGGGCGCATCGTGCAGCCCATCGGCCAGTTGCAGGAGGTGATGCACGCCGTCGCCCTCGGCCGCTTCAACGTGCGTGCCAATGCCGAAGGCAACAACGAGCTGGGCCAGCTCGCCAGGGATATCAACCGAACCCTGAGCCAGCTTGCCAACACCATCCAGACCCTGACCGGCATCAGCGGCAATGTGGCCTCCGCCGCCACCGAGCTTGCCGCTGTGATGACCCAGGCAGAGGTCAACGCCCAGCAGCAGCGCGGTGAGACCGAACAGGTGGCCTCCGCCGTCACCGAGCTGGCCAGCACCGCCGACAACGTCAACCACAACGCCGCCCTGGCCGACGAGCTGGCCAGGGATGCCAACAGTCGGGTCGAGCAAGGGCTGGCCCTGTTTGCCGAAAGCATCGAGGCCAACGGCCGCATGGCGGGTAGTCTAGAGAACACCGCGACTGTGGTGGCCAGGCTCAAGTCCCAGTCCGAGCAGATCGGCAAGGTGATCGAAGTCATTCAGAGCATTTCGGAGCAGACCAACCTGCTGGCCCTCAACGCCGCCATCGAGGCGGCCCGCGCCGGTGAAAGCGGCCGCGGCTTTGCGGTGGTGGCCGACGAAGTGCGCCTGCTGGCCGCCCGAACCCAGGACTCCACCAAGGAGATCCAGGCCATCATCGAGCAGTTGCAGAGCCAGTCCCTCTCCGCCAACAGCGGCGTGCAGCAGACCCTGGAGATCCTCGGCCACAACCGGCAGCTCTCCGCCGAGGTACAGGCCTTGCTGGGGGGCATCACGGACGCGGTCAACCAGATCAACGGTGCCAACGCCCAGGTGGCGACCGCGGCAGAACAACAATCCTGCGTCACCGCCGACATCAGCCGCAACCTCACCAACATCCACGAGATCGTGAACCAGAACGCCGCCGGCATCAGCCAGAGTGCCGCCGCCAGTCACGAACTGTCACAGCTCGCCGAGCAGCAGCGCAGGCAGCTCGCCCAGTTCCAGCTCTGATCCCGAGAGGGTCTCTTCGATACCGCGGGGCCCGGCGCAGGCCCCGCACTTGCCCCTCCCCCTTCACGCCTCCTGTTTAAAACGGCTTTTTGCCATCAAGGTGCCATTGGGGGCTGGGCTGCATTCACAAATGTGGGTATGGTAGAGGCACGTCACTCCCCCTCATCGAGAGATCATCATGAGCCTCAAGTTCAAGAAACCCGCTTTTATCATGCTCGGCCTCATCGCCCTGCTCTCCGCACTCTGGCTCGATTTCTATCTGCCGGAACACACCATCGCCACCATCACCGGGGTGGAGGTGAAGCGCACCGACAAGGATGGCCCCATCAGCCAGAAGAACCCGGCTGACGGCCCCACCACCGACGTCTATTACATCTACACCGAGCGCCCCGGCGAGAAGATCCGGGTGTTTCGCAATGAAGACACCGAATGGGGCTGGCCCTTCTACTTCAAGTTCAACGCCGCCGACGTCCAGGCCAAGGCCAAGTCCATGGAGTTCGAAAAACGCCTGGCCATCATCACCTCCTACGGCTGGCGCGTGAACATGTTCTCCATGTTCCCCAACGTCACCAAGATCGCGAGCACCGAGCCCGATGCCTCCACCTGGAGCTTCTTCCGCTGGTTCTGGTTCGGTGTCTGGGCCCTGGTGATGGGCAAAGCGGCCATCGCCACCTGGCGCTACTTCGATCGCCTCGAGGACGAGATATGAGCGAGCCGAGCAAGACCCGCACCAGCTTCTATCGCCGGCTCTACGTGGCTCACCTCATCAGTCAGGGCACGGACACCGTGCCCGCCATCATGGAGGCGACCGGCATGCCGCGCCGCACCGCCCAGGACACCCTCAGCGCCCTGGCTGAGCTCGACATCCAGTGCGCCTTCGAGCAGACCGAGGGGGCTCGCCATCTGCAGGGGCACTACCGCATCAGTGACTGGGGGCCCATCAATCCGGCCTGGATTGCCGCGCAGCTTCCCGTTATCAGGCAGACCCTGGGGTATCCCTGACACCCCGGGCCCTGCTCTGCCTCCCATAGAGAAGGGGCCAGCCTTGCGGCTGGCCCCTTTCTTGTCTGGCCTGATATCCCGTTGCCCTCCCCCGAGCTCACTCCCCTTCGCCGAAAGACTCTTCCGGCAGCGGCTCCGCCGGCTCACCCCGGGTGCAGTCGATGATGGAGCGCTTGGGATTGTTGGGGTCGCGCAGCAGCAGGGGTGCCATCCCCTCGTCATGCAGCCTCTCGTCGGAAAATTCGCTGCCATAGGCGTTGTGGGTCAGCCTGCGAGCATTGGCGATGGGGGTATCCACGAAGAGGGCATGTACCTCGAAGGTGGAGGCCGGCACCAGGAAGCCGACGATGGGCAGGCCGTGCAACTCCTGATGGACCTTGTACCAGGCAAAGCCCTCGCTCACCTTGTCAGGGGTATACATGGCGAGCTGCGGATTGGCCGGGCGCCCGGTCTCGATGTCGAGATGAAGGGTGTCCAGCTCGCAGGTCGCCAGCCCCTGCCACATCTTCTCGAACGGGGTCGCGCAACCCGTCAGTTGCATGCATGTCAGCAGCGCCAACGTCCCTTTCCACATTCCCAACCCCTTATCCGATGTCCAGGATGTCAACCAAATGAGCGCAGTCGCTGCACCAGCAACTCGATGAAACCGACCCTGTCGAGCCCCAGCAGCACCAGGGCATTGGCCGGTTTGCCGGTCAGGTCGTAGCGATCCACCACCGTCATCCCCAGGGTATGGGTCCCGCCGGTTTCGATATCGACCCGGCACTCCACCCCGTGAAACAGGGAGGGCGCCAGCAGCCAGGCGATGGTACAGGGGTCATGGAGCGGCGCGCCAGCAAATCCCCACTTGGGATCCCGATGATAGATCATGAAAAAGTCGAGCAGCTGTGCCACGCACTGCGCCACCGGGTTGGGAATGGCGCGTACCCGCTCGATATCCTCGTCCATCACCTGGGCCTCGTGGGTCACGTCCAGCCCGCACATGGTGATGGGCAGCCCCGACTTGAAGACCATATCGGCCGCTTCGGGATCCACATAAATATTGAATTCCGCCGCGGGGGTCCAGTTGCCCGCACCGGCGGCGCCCCCCATCAGCACGATGCGGGCGATCTTCTGCTTGAGCTCGGGGTGGGCCGCCAGCAAGAGGGCAATGTTGGTGAGCGGCCCGGTCGGCACCAGGGTGACCGGCTCCGGGCTCTCGCGCAGACATCTTGCCATCAGTTCAAGGGCGCTCATCGCCCGGGGAGCAAAGGCGGGATCCGGCAGCTCTGGGCCGTCCAGCCCCGATTCGCCATGGACGTTGTCGGCGATAATGAGCTCACGGGCCAGAGGCTTGGCAGCCCCCGCCGCCACCGGGATGTCGTCGCGGCCGAGCAGGGTCAGGATGCGCAGGGCATTGTTGAGGGTCTTGTCCGGGGTCTGGTTGCCCGCGCTGGTGGTGACCGCCAGTACCTTCAGCTCGGGGCTCGCCAGCGCCAGAATGAGGGCGATGGCATCATCGTGGCCGGGATCGCAATCGAGAATAACGGGCAACGCCATGGACAGACTCCTTACAACATGACAGGGAGCCATACCTTAGCAAGAGATGGCCAGATGAACTCAGGAGGGAGTCACAAAACGCCTCAACCAACGAGATCAAGTACTTGGCGACAGGCCTTGGGAGCGGACACCCAGATTCGCCGCGCCGCCATCGTTCGGGTATGATCCCTCCCCCTTCATCGTCCGACTGCCCCATGTCCGTCATCGTCGACATCTTCATCGCCCCGCCCTGCGCCGCCACCATCGAGATCCTGTTTGAGGATGCGCATCTGCTGCTTATCAACAAGCCGAGCGGCCTGCTGAGCCTCTCGGGCAAGAACCCGCAGAACCTCGATTCGGTCCACTACCGGCTGGTACAGGATTACCCCGGCTGCACCCTGGTGCACCGCCTCGACTTTGGCACCTCGGGCGTCATGGTGGTGGCCAAAAACAAGAGCATCAACGCCCTGCTCTGCCACCAGTTCAGCCAGCGCACCGTGAGCAAGGCTTACGAGGCACTGCTCTGCGGCCATCTGGCGGTGGATGAGGGCGTCATCGACGCATCCATCGCCAAGGATCCGGCGCTGTTCCCGCTGATGAGCATCTGCGCCGCCAGCGGCAAACCCGCCCGCTCACGCTATCGGGTGATGGAGCGGCTCACCCTGGAGGGGGCAGGCCAGCCGGTGCCATTGACCCGGGTCAGGCTGGTACCGGAAACCGGGCGCACCCACCAGCTGCGCATCCACAGCCAGTGGCTGGGCCATCCCATCCTGGGATGCGATCTCTATGGCGGCCTGCTCCCGCCAGGCTGCGAACGAGCCCCCAGACTGATGCTGCACGCCAGTGAACTCGGTTTTGTGCACCCGGTGAGCGGCGAAGCGGTACAGATCCGCTGTGAGGCACCCTTTGCGCAGGCACTGGCGGCCATGACGGTGCAACAGGGGTAACGAAGAAGGGGGAAAGCAGGGCCAGGAAGGCAAAAGGGGCAAACGGCGGATAAAGATAGGGGCCGCGCTTTCGCAACGGCCCCCACCCCCCACTCGGTGTGGTGCTATCAGATCAGCTTGCGGGCGGCGCCCAGCACGATCTTGATGGCATCAGATTCGGTTTTCGCCATGGTTTCGGCGTTCGGGATTTCCTGCTGGGTACGGTTCACGATGACACCGGCCACCATGCCCGCACGCAGGCCCTGGCTGGTACACATGGTCAGCAGGGTTGCGGACTCCATCTCGTAGTTCAGCACGCCCATGGCTTGCCACTCTTTCATGGAACCCTGGAAACGTTGTACCACGCGGCCGGATACGGTGTCGTAACGCTCCTGACCCGGGTAGAAGGTGTCAGAAGAAGCAGTGACGCCCACATGCAGCTTGGAGCCCAGCTCCTTGGCGGTGTTCACCAGGGCGGTGGTGCAGTCAAAGTCGGCCACTGCCGGGAACTCCATCGGCGCGAAGTGCAGGCTGGCACCGTCGAGGCGCACGGAGCCGGTGGTGACGATCACGTCGCCCACGTTCAGGTGCGGCTGGATGGCGCCGGTGGTGCCGATGCGCAGGAAGGTACGGATACCCAGCTGGGCCAGCTCTTCCACCGCGATGGAGGTGGACGGGCCACCGATACCGGTGGAGCAGATGATCACGGCCTTGCCGTCCATCTCGCCGCGCCAGGTGGTGAATTCACGATGGCTGGCCAGGTGCACCGGGTTGTCCAACAGTTCTGCGATGCGCTTCACGCGCTCGGGGTCACCGGGGACGATCGCCAGGGTGGCGCCTTGCAGATCCGCTTTTTTCAAACCCAAGTGAAATACATCAGACATAGTGGACTCCTGGTTGCGCCCCGCCGCATGGCAGCCGAGTGCAGTTAAGGTGATTCTTTACGGTACTTTCAAGCCGGTGTCCCCTCATCCGGGGAGGCGCCAACTATGGTCGAAAGCGCTTTCCAATTCCTTGATGCGCCTCACACTTCTGCGCTTCAAAGCTGACAAAAATGGCGCGAAACGTTTGCTAAGATGATGAATTTCTTGAAAAACGTTTTTATGCTCCTTTTGCACTCCCATCCCTTTTCAAGCCTTGAGCGACCGTCCATTTAAAGAGCGCGATCGAGTCCACAAAGTTGCAAACGAGATACCATTGACCCCTTCTCATCCCCTCCGACGCTGTTATGTTGGCGCCCGCATACCACTTAATGGCTAATCATACGGAGTCCATCATGGCGACATTCAAGTTCTACATTCCCGCAATCAACCTGATGGGGGCGGGCTGCCTGCAGGAAGCGGCAGCGGATATCCAGGGACATGGCTATCGCAAGGCGCTCATCGTCACCGACAAGATCCTGGGCCAGATTGGCGTGGTGGGCCGGCTTGCCGCCCTCCTGGCCGAGCACGGCATCGACGCAGTGGTGTTCGATGAGACCAGACCCAATCCCACCGTGGCCAACGTCGAGGCGGGTCTTGCGATGATCCGGGCCCACGGCTGCGACTGCGTCATTTCGCTCGGCGGCGGCTCACCCCACGACTGCGCCAAGGGCATCGCCCTGGTGGCCGCCAATGGGGGCAGCATCAAGGATTACGAGGGGGTTGATCGCTCCGCCAAGCCGCAGTTGCCGCTCATCGCCATCAATACCACCGCCGGCACCGCCTCCGAGATGACCCGTTTTTGCATCATTACCGACGAATCCCGTCAGGTGAAAATGGCCATCATCGACAAGCACGTCACGCCGCTGATGTCGGTCAACGACCCGGAACTGATGCTGGCCAAGCCCGCCGGCCTCACCGCCGCCACCGGCATGGATGCCCTGACCCACGCCATCGAGGCCTATGTCTCCACCGCCGCCACCCCGGTCACCGATGCCAGCGCCGTGATGGCCATCGCACTGATTGCCGAACACCTTCGCACCGCCGTGCATCAGGGGGAGGATCTCCATGCCCGTGAGCAGATAGCCTATGCACAGTTCCTGGCCGGCATGGCCTTCAACAACGCAAGCCTGGGCTATGTGCACGCCATGGCTCACCAGCTCGGCGGCTTCTACGACCTGCCCCACGGGGTGTGCAATGCGGTGCTGCTGCCCCATGTCCAGGCCTACAACGCCCGGGTGTGCGCCGGTCGGCTCAAGGATGTGGCCCGTCATATGGGGGTGGATGTGAGTGCCATGAGCGATGAGCAGGGTGCGGCGGCAGCCATTGACGCCATCCAGCAACTGGCTCGCGACGTCAAGATCCCCGCCGGTCTGGAGCAGCTCGGGGTCAGGGCCGACGACCTCGACGTGCTGGCCAACAATGCGCTCAAGGATGCCTGTGGTCTCACCAACCCCAGGCAGGCGACTCACGCGGAGATCGTCGCCATCTTCCGCGCCGCCATGTAAGGGGGCAAGATCTGCCAGGGCCGCCACGCGGTCCTTTTTATTGGCTGATGGATCAATGGCTTTTTACTTCCGCACGGGGAGTGGGTATGATTTGCCGAGCTAAAAAGACTGTATGGATGATCTGAACCCGATATGCGGATGAAACACCTGATTGCCGCGGCCCTGACCGCCCTCACCCTGTCCGGTTGCAGCCTGGTCTATCGCATCGATATTCCCCAGGGCAACTATGTGGAACAAAAGCAGGTCGACAAGCTGCGCCAGGGCATGACCCGCGAACAGGTCGAGTTCGTGCTGGGTTCTCCCATGTTGCGCGACAGCTTTGACCCCAACACCTGGTACTACCTCTATGAGTTCCAGCCCGGTCGGGGCGACAAGGAGCGCAAGGAGCTGACCCTCAACTTCGTGGGTGACAGACTGGCCACCGTGACCGGTGATTTCCCTCTCCCTGCCGCCTTCACCACACCGCTCTAGATGACATTACAAAACCGGCTTCTGCCGGTTTTGTTCTCTCTGGCCCCGGCGATGTCGCCGGGCCACACTCTGGATGCCTCATTGCCCCGAGGAGATCATTATGAGTCGATTCCTGATTGCCGGCGCCACCGGTCTGATTGGCAAAGCCTTGCTGCGCGAGCTGGGGACGGAGCACGACCTCCTCCTGCTCTGCCGCAAACCGGGCGACCCCGCTCCGGGACGCACCTGGCTGCCCACCTCGTTCGACGCGCTGGACAGATTGACGCTGCCCTCCCCTGTGGATATTGCCTTCTGCTGCCTTGGCACCACCCGCAAGGATGCCGGCTCGGCCGAGGCATTTCGCCGGGTCGATCTCGACTATGTGCTGGCCTTTGCCGCGCTCGCCCGTCGCCACGGCTGCCGCCGCCTGCTGGTGGTCTCCAGTCTGGGCGCCAACCCGGGTTCCCCTGCCCTCTATCCCCGCACCAAGGGCGAGATGGAGCAGGCCCTGCTGGCCCAGGAGTGGCAGCGGCTCGTCATCCTGCGCCCGGCCATGCTGCTCGGCCATCGAGAACCTGCGCGCCGTTCGGAGCAGATCATCCAGGCCATCTATCCGCTGGTAAAGCCCCTGCTGCGCGGGTCGCTGCGCCGCTGGCGTGCCATCGAGGCCAGTCAGGTGGCGCACGCCATGGCGCGCCTTGCCATCCAGGAGAGCGGGATAGAGACGGTGGAAAACGAGCGCCTGCTCACCCTGTGATGCCCCGTGCCGGGCGAGACGATCACAAAGGGGCGCCACGGCGCCCCTTGTCACAACCCATCACCCGTCAGGTGCCGGCATCGTCTCGCTTGCGGTGCACATCGGGCCGCCCGCCGGTGACCACATCGGCACGCCCCTCTTCCTTGGCTTTTTCCGCACGCTTCTTGCGCATCTCCTTGGGATCGGCGATGAGAGGGCGGTAGATCTCGATGCGATCCCCCTCCTGCACCGACTCTGTGCCCTTCACCGGACGGCTGTAGATACCGAACTTGTTGACCGACAGGTCGATCTCCGGGTGCTTTTGCAGGATGCCGGACTGTTCGATGGCCGCCAGCACGCTGGTCTCGGGCGCGACCCGGATGCACAGCACCGTCTGCCGCTCGGGCAGGGCATAGGCCACTTCGATATTGAGGAGCTCAGACACCGTAAACCACCTTGGCACGATTGGAGAAGGCAAGCACCATGGAGCTCACCAGCTCACGGAAGATCTGGCCAAAGGCCAGCTCAATGAGCTTGGAGGTGAACTCGAAGTCGAGATCGAACTCCACCTTGCAGGCATCCACGTCCAGGGGTGTGAAGGTCCACCATCCCGCCAGCTTGCTGAAAGGCCCCTCCACCAGCTCCATCTTGATGGTGCGATTGGCATCAAGCTGGTTACGCGTGGTAAAGGTCTTGGCGATACCTGCCTTGGCCACATCGACCGAGGCCATCATGTAGTCTTCACCTGACTCGTGAACACGGCTGCCGACACAGCCGGGCAGGAACTCAGGATAGGCATCAACATCATTGACCAGCCGGAACATCTGTTCCGCGCTGAACATCACCAGGGCACTGCGAGTAATACGGGGCATGGGTTTTCCTCATCCAATCGGCCCGATTTTATCACCTTGTCAGCCAAAATCACCGCCGAAACTGTTCGCGGGTCACCAAGCAGGGCAATCGCACACTTTCCGGCCAGTGTGGCCTGCTCTCGCCCCGCCCTTCCCTCAAAATCGTCATCGAACTGCTCACAAAGCCGCCACTCGGAGCGCTGTGCGTTTTACAGCCGCCGCCACCCACGTATAATGCGCCTTCCTAAACATTGCCTAAGGCCCCCGTCATGAGCAAAAAGAACAGTAAAAACAAAGCCGGGTCCAGCACCATTGCACTCAACAGAACCGCCCGTCACGAGTACTTCATCGAAGAGCGCGTGGAAGCCGGCCTGTCCCTGCAAGGGTGGGAAGTGAAGTCCCTGCGGGCGGGCAAGGCCAACATCAGCGAAGCCTATGTCATCTTCATGCAGGGGGAAGCCTTCCTGTTCGGCTCCAGCTTCCTGCCGCTGAACGCCGCCTCCAGCCACGTGGTATGCGATCCGACCCGCACCCGCAAATTGCTGCTCAGTCGCCGTGAACTCGACAAGCTCGAGAGCCTGACCGCTCGTCAGGGCTACACCATAGTGCCGCTGGCCCTCTACTGGAAAGCGTGCTGGGTCAAGGTCGAGATCGGCCTGGTGAAGGGCAAGAAAGAACACGACAAACGTGAAGATACCAAGGCCCGGGAATGGGATCGGGAAAAAGCCCGCATCATGAAAAACAAACACCGCGGTTGATTGTGCGCCGCCGGCCCCCATGCGGCGACCAATAAACCAGCAATCGACCGGCCAAGGCCGGTCGATTGCCATCAACGCCTTGCCATGACAGGATTTTTGCGTACAATCCCTTTTGACAACTTGGGGCTGATTCTGGATTCGACAAGATTCACAAAACCCAAGGTGCATGCCGAGGTGCGGTAGGCCTCGTTAATAAACCGCAAAAAAATAGTCGCAAACGACGAAAACTACGCACTCGCAGCTTAATAACCTGCGCTGAGCCCTTCTCCCCTAGCTTGCCTGTGTCCTAGGGAAATGGAAGGTCATCCTTCACAGGATCGTGTGGAAGTCCTGCTCGGGGCGGAAGCATTAAAACCAATCGAGCTAGTCAATGCGTGGCGTGTCTCTCCGCAGCGTGTTGGCGAATGTAAAGAGTGACTAAGCATGTAGTACCGAGGATGTAGTAATTTTGGACGGGGGTTCAAATCCCCCCAGCTCCACCAAATACCGGTCCAACAGTGACCAACGAAGTCCAAGAAACCCGCATAGCATAAGGCTTTGCGGGTTTTTTGTTGTCTTATGCTGTCCAATGGGGTGCATTGCCATCCAGCCCTTTTAGGCATATCGTTAGGCATATCGTTTTGTATGCCTTCCGGAGCGTATGCCTATGCCTCGTATCACCCGCCCCTTGTCCCCAACCGAGATCAAAGCAGCTAAGCCCAAGGAGAAGGAATACACCCTCTGCGACGGGGCGGGCCTGGAGCTCGTCATCAAGCCCAATGGTTCCAAGTTGTGGCGCCTGCGCTACTACCGCCCTCTCACTAAGCAACGAAATATGATCAGCTTTGGCTCTTGGCCGGAGATGTCGTTGGCTGACGCGAGAGAGAAGCGCTCCGAAGCTAAAACGTTGCTGCAACAAAACATTGATCCCCAGCACCATCGTGACGAGCAGGCATCCGCCGCGTTATCGCTGAGCGAGCATACTTTTGAGGCTGTCGCCAAGCGCTGGTTTGATGTCAAACGCCCTTCCGTCACCCCAGCCTATGCCGAAGATCTCTGGCGTTCGCTCGAAATGTATCTGTTCCCCGAGATCGGCACTGTACCCGTGATGGAGATAAAGGCGCAGAGAGCTATCAAGATCATCGAGCCCATCGCTGCAGCAGGTAAGCTTGAAACCGTTCGCCGCCTCACCCAGCGGGTGAACGAGATCATGACCTTTGCCGTTAACTCGGGCCTGATCGATGCCAACCCTTGTTCGGGGATCAGCAAGGTGTTTCAGCGGCCAGCCAAACAGCACATGCCCAGCATTAATCCCAACCAGTTACCAGAACTGATGAACAGGCTATCGAAGGCCAGCATCAATCTGCAGACCCGCTGCCTCATCGAATGGAGCCTGCATACCTTGGCTCGCCCCAGCGAGGCGGCCGGAGCAAGATGGGCAGAGATCGATATGGAAAAGAAACTCTGGCGGATCCCACCAGAGAGAATGAAGAAGCGCAGAGGTCATGACGTGCCCTTGACGCCACAAACACTTGCCTATCTGGACCTCATGCGACCGATCAGCGGCCATCGTGAATTTATCTTCCCTGGTATCCGTAATCCTAAAACGCACACCAACGAGCAAACAGCCAATGCGGCCTTGAAAAGAATGGGATATGAAGGGACCTTGGTCGCTCACGGCCTGCGAGCCTTGGGCAGCACGACCCTTAACGAGAGAGGATTTGATCGAGACGTTATCGAAGCCGCTTTGGCGCACTCTGACAAAGATGAGGTTCGTAGCGCATACAATCGCACGGATTATCTGGAACGCCGTAGGGAGATGATGATCTGGTGGTCAGAGCATATTGATGCAGCATCCAAAGTCGGTTCAGCACTGACGTGGTTGCCATCGTCAAATGTCAGCTGAGCTAAGGAAGGTGCGAATAAGTCATATGGCACGAGAGCATTTACTGGTAACCCATTGATATTAAATGACTAAAATTTTCATT
>NZ_JAPCJD010000069.1:0-22347 GCF_027707845.1 Aeromonas sp. QDB14
CCGGAACTAGTGATTGGTTCCGGATTGTCCTACAGCAGAAGGATCGGTCAATGGATCCTTAACTGATCAGCATTGCGCCAGTTGGCGGGGCCTTTTTCGTCAGGAGGAAGCCGTTCAGCCCGCCTCCATCTCTTTCCGGTAGCTCTTCACCTTGGTGAGGAACTGACGCTTGTCCTTGCCGGAGAGCGGCTCCGCCATCGGCAGCTTGATCTTCATGGGATCCACCGGGCGGTTGTTGATGCGCACCTCGTAGTGCAGGTGAGCACCGGTGGAGCGGCCCGTGTTGCCGGAGAGGGCAATCTTGTCACCCATCTTCACCTTCTGGCCCGGCTTGACCAGCAGCTTGCTCAGGTGCAGATAACGGGTCATCAGGGTACGCCCGTGCTTGATCACAACATAGGTGCCTGCCAGCGGGTGGCTGGTTGCCTTGAGGACCACACCATCACCGGTCGCCATGATGGGCGTGCCTACCGGCAAGGCAAAGTCGGTCCCCTCATGGGGCCGGACCTGCCCGGTAATGGGATGACGGCGATTCGGGTTGAAACTGGAGCTGACCCGGTAACGGCTGTGAGTCGGATAACGGCGGAAACCGCGCTCCAGGCTGTTTGCCTGACCGTCATAATAGTTGCCATCTTCCGACAACCAGGCTGACACGGCCTTGCTCTGGCTGAACACCTCGACCCCCAGCAACTGGGTATTGCCCGTACTCTTGCCGTCGACCGTCTCCTGACGGACCAGCACCTTGAACTTGTCACCTTTTTTCAAATCCTTGGCGAAGTTGAGGCGCCACTGGAACAGGTTGGCAATCTTCTGGATGTGGTTGGCCGGGATACCGGCATTGCGGGCGCTGACGTAGAAGCTGCCGTTGATGACACCGTCATAGCTCTTCTGCTGCCACTCTACCTCTTCATTGAGCATGTTGGCGCTATAGGTGTCGTCGGTACGCTCCAGCACCAGGGTCTGCTTGATGTTCAGGCGGATCTTCAACTGCTGCAGAATGTTGTCCTGATCGATCAGCAACTCGATGGTCTGACCGGGTTTGAGACGCGCCAGGTTGTTCTTGGCATCCGCATCCAGCACCTTGTAGAGGGTGGTGGTGGACAGCCCCAAGTTGTTGAAGATGGTGGTCAGGTTCTCGCCGTTGCGAACCCGGTAATCTTGCCATTGAGGCGTGGCATCGGCCGGGATGTCGTCTTCGGGAGCGGCTGACTCGACCAGCTCGTGATCCGGAATGTCGTTGAAGTCGGTGTTGTCTTCGTTGGTTGCGGTGCCCGTGGTGGCGATCGGCAACTCCAGACGCAGTGGCCGCTCCAGGATGTCACCGGGAGCTGGCAATACGGCTACCGCTGACAGCGTCATGGCCGTGAGCAATAGCATGGCATAGAAATGCTTGCGGGGAACCGGGGGTTCCCAATTGGCAGCCTGGGCTACCAAGGGACGGAGACGTTTCATCCGCTATCCTGTTATTAGATCTAAGGGTGGTGGTTGTGGGTCTGTTTTTATGAATTTTTATTATGAAAAACCGAATATCTGGCTTTTAGACCTAAATACTTACAAAAAGTTCATAGCTCCATGCACGAAACTCACATTTTATGCATAACCTTCCAGCATGGGCAGAAATGATCGTCATTTTCAGCCATTTTTTTCTATTTTTAAGAACCAAGTCCGGTTGTGGTGCTCTCCGGCCCAGAAAATGTTGCAAAAACATCTCCATGGAGTGGGTATGTCATTGGCAAAATTGTTAAATGTAATCATCCTGATCCTCTTCACCATCGGCGCCGCGCTGCTGCTCGTGCTGGAGATCACGACGGTACGACAGTCTATTCTCGACCAGATGTCGGCCAACCTTGAAACCGCCATCACCGCACTGGGGCTGGTGCTGCAGGGCACTCTGCTCAACGATGACAAGGTCCTTGCCGAGACCATAGTGAACGCCATGTTCGACGGAGGCTTCGTCAACTCCGTCGTTCTGCTGGATCCGGATGGCCAGGAGCTGTTCCAGAAGGTGTTCCACACCGCACAGCAAAATGTTCCAGGCTGGCTCCCCTCAGTTATCGACATGCCACCGGTCAAGATTGAGCAGGAGTTGACCGACGGCTGGCGCATTCTCGGTACCCTCACGCTCGAGGGACACAAGGGTTACGCCTACCAACATCTGTGGAACGCCATCAGTCGTACCGGACTTGCGCTGCTCGCCGGCCTGCTGGTGTTCAGCCTGGTGATCACCTGGGTGTGCCGCCGCCTGCTGCGCCCCCTCGAACAGATCAGTCTGCAACTGGCCCGGATCCGCAAACGCCAGTTCAGCGGCAACCTGCCAACCCCGTGGCTTCGCGAATTGCAGGAAGTCGTTGTCTCCATCAACCAACTGGTCTCTGAACGCAAGCGGGACCTGCTGCAACAACGGCTCAAGATCACCCAGCTTGGCAAGCACGACGCTCTCCCGACCCACCAGAAGCTCGTTGGTCTGGTCGACACCAATGGCAACACCTATCAGCAGCATTTCTTCTCCACTCAGGGGAGTATCAGGCTCTACAGCCGCCTGCTACCCAAGCACCCCCCCACCACGGACAGCTCGCCGGATGAAATTCGGGGGCTGCTCAACGACTGGCTGACTCAGAAGGCGGAAGGACTTCAGCTGCCTCTCAGCCTGCTCGGCCACCCAGACTGGGCGCAGTTTGCCCCCGTGCTGACCAGCGCTCGTGGCAAGACGCTGGACTGGCGCTGGGACCTGGCGATCTTCCCCCCTCTGGCCGAGGAACGACTGACCGCACTCCAGTCCCAGGGGATTGAGCTGGCATTCAGCAACATCCCGATGAACAACGACAATCTGGCCAGGCTCGACCCCATCAGACCTGTCTTCATCAGTTGCCAGCTCACCCAGTCCCCCCTTTATTGGAACCTGCTCTCCCAATGCCTCCATGCTTCCGGCTACACCTTGCTGGCGGAAGCCGGCGACGTAAGCGATGTGGACATGCTGCGCAGTTGGGGCATCGATGGTTATGCCACTCAGGAGAATGCATCATGAGGATCCCGCTGCTGCTGCTCGCCCTGCTGTGGCAACCGACCCTGCACGCGACCACCATGACCATAGGCACAGGGGGGGAGCAAGGCATCTATTATCAGGTCATCAAGGAGTTCTGCAGACTGGCCAAAAAAAGTGACCCCACGATGCCCTGCAAACTACAGGCCAGCTCCGGGTCCATCGAAAATCTCCGCCAGCTGAAAACGGGAGAGGTACCCTATGCGCTCGTCCAGTCCGACTGGCTCTATCAGGCCAGCCAGGGCACCGGGCCTTTCGCTGCCCAGCCACAACCCGAGCTGAGGGCGCTCTTTGCCACCCACGCCGAACCTTTCACCATAGTGGTGCGAGCCGATGGGGATATCACCACCCTGGAGCAGCTCAAGCTGGCCCCCATCGACATGGGCCTGAAGAGTTCAGGGACTCGTCAAACGGCATTGGCCCTGTTCAATGTTCTGGGCACAAAGGAGCAAGATCTCGATTTGAAGAGCGTCGCCAATCTCTCCGAAGCGTTGTGCAATAAAAAGATCGATGCCTATGGCCTTGTCATGGGTCATCCCAACCGCATCGTGCTGGACACCGCCAAGCGCTGCGCCGTGCGCTTCCTGGCGATCGAGGGGCCCGTAAGGGACCAGCTGCTCAAAGGGGTCAGGTATTACCAGCGCAGCCAGGTGCCGGCACGCATCTACCCGGGCAACCTCAAGGCAACCCCCACCTTCGCCATCGCCGCCACCCTGGTGACCAATGCCGCCACTCCCGATGACGAGGTCTATCGGCTGACCCGGGCCATGCTGAGCCAGCAAACCAGTTTCAACGAACAGACCTATGGCTATGCGAACCTGTTTCACAAGGCGCGCAACAAAATAGGCCCGGTGCTGAGTGTCGAACAGCATCCGGGCGCGGGAAAATATTTCGAGGAGTTGAAGGCGGCGGGCAAGTTATAGCTGGCGACGGGGGGAGCGCAGATGCTCGCTGGAGAACCGGCTCTGCATCGAGGTCCACTGGGCCAGGCGATCGGCACTCCCCGCCAGGGTTCCCTCGCGGCGGGATTTCATGATCCAGATGCTTTTGGCATCGAAACTGTAAACCGGCTGCAGATCATTGCGCTTGCTCCCCGGCAGGATGCGGCCATTGATGTTGTCCAGCACCAGGGGATCTGACTTGATGGTCGGGAAGTACAACGTCACCATGTGGAACTGGTTGTAACGAATTGCCTTCACATAGGCCAGCCGCAGCTTCTTCTCGTCGACCCCCAGCTCCATCAGGGTGTAGTACTTGGCGATGCTGTAGTCCTCGCAATCCCCCCCTCTCGCCCCGATGAACTCCAGCGGATTGGCCCAATAATCATCATCCCCCCACAGTCTGGGATCCTCGCTGTAGGTCAGGTTGTTGAAGTAGTTGTTCACCAGCTCCAGCTTCTGCTGGTCCGTCGTTCCGGCCCTTGGCGTCAGCAGACGAGAGAAGGCCTCGGACCGCTGGATCGCTCTGGCGCCATAGACCGCCTGCATTTTTGCCCTGAGTTCCGGGCTGGCGATGTGTTCGGAAAGACCGGATGCCTGTATGCCGGATCCCAGCAGGGTCAGCGTGCAGGCAGAGATGAGCAACCATTTCATGACTGACACTCCATATCAGATGCTGGAGGTCAGTATAGTTGGCCGCGCCGCCTCTATCGTCAATGTCGGGCAAGGCCTAGCGGCACTGGGCGAAGGCATCCGCCAACTGCTGCATGAATTGCGGATAACCGTCCGGACCGAGCGGCACCCGCTCGCCGACTTCGTCCAGCAGCAGCACCTTGGCCCCGGTATTGCGGGCAACCGACTCGATCACCGCCGGGGAGAACTGCGGCTCGGCGTAGATGCAGCTCGCCTTTTTCTCTTCCAGCGCCTTGCGGATGTCAATCAGCGTCTTGGCTCCCGGGCGACGCTCCGGGCTCACGGTGAAGTGTCCCTTGGAGCTCATGCCGTAGTGACGCTCCCAGTATCCATAGGCTTCGTGGAACACGAAGTAGCCCTTCTGATCCACCGCCTTCATCTGCACGGCGATCACCTTGTCCAGGGCGTCAACCTTGCCCTCGAAGGCCGCGAGATTGGCGGCATAGTGCGCCTGGTTGGCAGGATCCAGCTTGCCCAGTTCGGTCGCGATCGCCTTGGCAATCACCTTGGCCTGGGTTGGACCCAGCCAGATGTGGGGATCCACCCCTTCGTGGTGGTGCCCTTCATGGCCCTCGTCGTGCGAGCCGTGGTCGTGGGCGGCATGGTCATGATCCTTCTCATCATGGTGATGATCGTCATGTTCCCCCTGGGTCGCATAGTTGTACAGCGGCATGCCGGGAACCTGGGTCAGGGTCAATACATGAGGATGCTGGGCCAGGGGTTTGGCCATGAAGCCTTCCAGCTCGGGACCGACCCACACCACCAGATCGGCCTCCTTGATATTGCGCATGTCGGAAGGGCGCAGGGAAAAATCGTGGGGCGACGCACCGGTGGGCAGCAGCACCCCGGGCTCGCTCACACCATCGGTGATCGCCGCCGCGATGAAGCCCAGGGGCTTGATGGTGGTCAGCACCTCGAGGGCACGGACAGGCAGACTCACCGCCATCAGGGCAGTGATCAAAGCAAGAATTCGCATAGAGGTCTCGTCAGGGTGTGTGTGTGTGATAATATAACAAACCAACATCACTGTTATATTATAACTCTCACAGGCTGTAAACCCCGGAGCTGTCATGACCCAACTGGTGGAGCTGAAAGAGGTCTGTCTCTCATTTGACGGACGACTCGTGCTCGACAAGGTCTCCTTTACCCTGAACAAAGGCAAAATCACCACCCTGGTCGGCCCCAACGGGGCGGGCAAGAGCACTCTGAGCAAGCTGGTGCTGGGCTTGCTCCGCCCAGATTCGGGGGACATCGTCCGCCGCCGCGATCTGCGGGTCGGCTATGTACCCCAGCGCCTCTATCTGGACCCCACCCTCCCCCTGACGGTGCGCCGCTTCCTGCAGCTTGGCAAGAACAGCCGCCTCTCCATCGAGGAGGCGCTCAATCGGGTCGGCGCCCAGGATCTGCTGGACAACCGGATGCAGAAGCTCTCCGGTGGCGAGATGCAGCGGGTACTGCTGGCCCGCGCCCTGCTGGTCAAGCCCGAGCTGCTGGTGCTGGACGAACCGGTGCAAGGGGTAGATATCACGGGCCAGATCGAGCTCTATGCCCTCATCAGCCAGCTGGCCGCCGAGTTCCACTGCGCCGTGCTGATGGTCTCCCACGATCTGCACCTGGTGATGGCCAGCACTCACGAGGTGATCTGTCTCAATCGCCACGTCTGCTGCCACGGCGAGCCGGAGAGCGTGGCCCGCCACCCGGAATTTGCCCGCCTGTTCGGGCGACCGGAGCGGGAGGTGCTGGCGGTCTATACCCACCATCACCACTGCGATGGCGAACACCATCATCATGAACCGCAGGCTCCCGTCATCCGCCTGCCCTCTCGCAACAACTAGGATCTTCACGTGGACAGCTTTCTGTTATACGCCCTCGCGGCCGGACTCGGCATCGCCCTGCTGGCCGGGCCGCTTGGCAGCTTCGTGGTGTGGCGCAAGATGGCCTATTTTGGCGACACCCTCTCCCATGCCTGCCTCTTCGGCATCGCCCTCGGCATCCTGCTGCAGGTGGACCTCACCCTGGCGGTTGTGGTCTGCTGCCTCGCCATGGCGATGCTGCTGGTGATCATGAGCCGCAACCAGCAGGTGGCCACCGACACCCTGCTCGGCATTCTGGCCCACAGCGCCCTGTCGCTGGGTCTGGTCACCCTGAGCTTCATGGACAACGTGCGGGTGGATCTGATGGCCTACCTGTTTGGCGACCTGCTCTCGGTGCAGCCCATGGACCTGCTCTGGATCTACGGCGGCGGCGCCCTGGTGCTGCTCACCCTGTGGCGGCTCTGGGATCCCCTGCTCTCCATGACCATCTCGGAAGAGCTGGCCCGGGTGGAAGGGGTGCGGGTAGATGTGCTGCGCTGCGTGCTGATGCTGCTGATAGGCCTGGTCATCGCCGTGGCCATGAAGTTCGTCGGGGCGCTCATCATCACCTCCTTACTGATCATTCCCGCCGCCACCGCCCGCCGCTTCAGCCAGACCCCGGAGCAGATGGCCGGCTTTGCCGCCCTGACAGGCTGTCTTGCCGTGCTGGGGGGCCTTGCCCTCTCCTGGTATCAGGACACCCCGGCCGGTCCCTCGGTCGTAGTCTGCGCCACCACCCTCTTTGTACTGAGCCAGTTCAAGCGCACCTGACCCGCTCCTGATGGCCCTGGTCTCGCCAGTGCCATCAGGCCTCCCGAATCAGACTCCTGCGTCGTGGGCTGTGCCGTCCATTCTGCATAGGGCGCCCAGCACGTTCAGACGCGCCTGAGAGGCTCGTTTTCCCCGGGTCTCAGGCTCGCCTGCGACTCCTGCCACAGCCACTGACGCAACCGGCTGATGGCGGGTTCATGGGCGCGCGAGCGCTTGAAGACGAAATAGAAGTTGTCGCCGGTCTCGAGGGCGTGCAGGGGCAGCCGCACCAGACGCGGATCTTCCGGCTGCAACATGTAGTCATTGATGAGCGCCATTCCCTGGTCCCAGTTCGCCGCCTCCAGCGCGAGCAGGATATGGCTGAAATGGTGCACCCTCGCCTCGGGGGGAATAGTCAGCCCCCCCATTTCGGCCCAGCGCCGCCAATCTTCCCCCTTCTCGCGGTAGATAGCCTGGATGGAGAGCAGCGGCAACTGCCACAGGGTGGCGGGCCACTCCCCTTCCACCTGCTGCCACATCCGGCGACTGCACACCGGCATCAGCCGCTCCCGATAGAGCAGATCGTGCATGTAGCCCGGCCCTTCGGGGGAGACGGTGATGAAACCGTCCGCCACCCTGTCGGAGAGCTCGGGATCTTCCGCCACCATCTCCAGGCTGAGATCCAGCTCGGGATAGAGCTGGCGCAGCCCGGCCAGGCGCGGGATCAGCCACTTCACCGCAAAGGAGCTGTAGACCGCGAGCCGCACCCGCATCTCGCCTCCACCGCGCAACTGCTCGCTGCTCTGGGCAATCTGGACCAGCCCGGCGGCGATCCCCTCGAAATAGATCTCCCCCTGGGGCGTCAGGGAGAGCAGTCGCCCCTGGCGCAGCAGCAGCCGCTCCCCCAGAAAATCCTCCAGCAGACGGATCTGGTGACTGACCGCACTCTGGCTGACATTGAGCTCCAGGGCGGCGCGGGAAAAACTCAGCAGGCGGGCAACCACCTCGAAATATTGAACGGCGCGCAGGGGGGGCAGCTTCATTATCCAAATTTCTCATGCGTGATGATTTTTTATCATTTTACTGGATAACAGGCCGCGGGCTACCTTCCCCTCATCTGAATCTGGAGGTGGTATGAATGCAGTCGGGATAGGCATCCTCTATCTGGTGCTCGGCAACATGGTGGCGGTCTTCTCCGATGCCCTGGTCAAGGTGCTGGAGCCGGACCAGCCCATTTTCCAGTTTGTCTTTTTCCGCCAGCTCTCCGCAGCCCTGCTGCTCGCCCCCTGGCTGCTCTGGTCCTGGCGGCGCAACCCGCCGGTAGCCATCAAGTGGCACCTGCTGCGAGCCCATATCTGGGCCGTCGGTGTCTGCCTGATGGTGGTCGCCCTCACCCGGCTGCCGCTCGCCACCGCCAACGCCCTCTTCTATGCCGCCCCGCTGCTGATGGTGCCGCTCGCGGTCTGGCTGGCGGGGGAGGCACTCTCGCGCCAGAAGGTGCTGACGGCGCTGCTCGGCTTCGTCGGAGTGCTCATCGTGCTGCGCCCGACCGAGGTAAACTGGGCCGCCCTGGCGGCGCTCGGGGTGGCGCTCTCCCTGGCGGTCAACAACCTGCTGATCAAGCGCATCCCGCTCCAGCAGCCCATCGCCCAGACCCTGTTTTTCACCAATGTGCTGAGCATGCCCTTCATCCTGGCGCTGGCCTGGTGGGAAGGGGGCGAGTGGCAATGGCAGATGTGGTGGCCCGCCTTCGGCTCCTCGGCGCTCATCATGGTCTATGCAGGATTGTGCGTGATGGCCTACCGCAAGGCGGAGGCGAGCAAGATCGCCTCGGCGGAGTACACCGGGCTGCTGATGGCGGTCGCCATCGGGGTCTGGCTGTTTGACGAACAGCCAAGGCTGCCGCTGCTGCTGGGGTGCCTGTGCATCATACTGCCGCTGGTCGCCATGGCCCGCAGCAAGCCCAAGCCCCAGGCCGAGCCGGCGCTCTAGCCTGCCGGGTCAAGCAGGGGGGCGACCCGCTGCTGCAGATGGGGGATCACCCCCTGCTCGAACCAGGGGTTCTTCCTGAGCCAGAGGGTGTTGCGCGGGGACGGGTGCGGCAGCGGCAACCAGGCCGGGCCATAGTCCGCCCAGTGTCGCACCGTCTCGGTGAGCGATCCTTTCGCCGCCGCCCTCAGGTAGTAAGCCTGCGCATACTGGCCGATGAGCAGGGTCAGCTCGATGTTGGGCAGCAGCATCAGTACCTTGTCGTGCCAGGTGGGGGCACATTCCGGGCGCGGGGGCAGATCCCCCGACTTGCCCCTGCCGGGGTAACAGAGCCCCATGGGCATGATGGCGATGCGGGATTCATCGTAAAAGGTGGCCTTGTCCACCCCGAGCCACAAGCGCAGCCGATCGCCGGAGGGATCGTCCCAGGGGATGCCGCTGGCGTGTACCCGGGTGCCGGGGGCCTGGCCGATGATGAGCAGACGGGCGCGCTCGTTGCCGCGGATCACCGGCCTTGGGCCGAGTGGCAGGTGGGCCTCGCACAGGCGGCAGGCCCGGATCTGTTCAAACAGGGGATCGAGTCGGTTCATGGGCCCGATAGTACCAGAGTTTTCTCCCCGCTCCCGCTTGTGAAAGGAGCGGCGGATACTTATCATGCAGCCGCCATTGTTTAGTTTAATAAACGGAGAGAGATGAAGAACTGGATGGGCACCGGCAGCGCGGCCCTCTCATTCGTGCTGTGGGGCATGCTGCCCCTCTATTACCAGTTCATGCCCGAGATCAACATGTGGGAACTGCTCTCCCACCGGGTGCTCTGGTCCGTGGTGCTGCTGGGAGGCCTGCTTCTGCTCCTCGGCCAGCGGGTGCCCTGGGGGGCCCTGCGCGGCGATCCCCGGCAGCTCGGCCTCGTGCTGCTGGCGGGCCCAGTGATGTCCATCAGCTGGTGCATGTTCACCTGGTGCCTGACCACGGGCCAGGTGCTGGCCACCAGCCTCGCCTTCTTCATGACCCCACTCTTCAACATCGCCTTTGCGGTGCTCTTCCTCAAAGAGAAGCTCACCCCGCAAAAACACCTGGCGGTGGCGCTCGCCCTGGCGGGGCTCGCCTACATGCTCTTCTCCTACGGCCAGCTGCCCTGGTTCTCCCTCGTGATGGGGGCCAACTTCGCCCTCTACGGCCTCATCAAGAAGAAGGTGAGACTGGACGCCGGTACCAGCCTCTATCTGGAGTCCCTGGTGCAGTTGCCCGTCGCCCTTCTCATCATCGTCTGGCTGACCTTGCAGGGCACCAGCCAGTTTATGGCCGGTGACTGGACAGATCGCCTGCTGCTGATGGGCAGTGCCCCCGCCACCCTGCTGCCGGTGGGGCTTTTCTGCTATGCGGTGGCGCGCACGCCCATGAGCACGGTGGGGCTGTTGCAATACATAGAGCCGAGCCTCGCCTTCCTGCTCGCCCTCTTCTGGTTTGGCGAGATCCCGGATCCGGTGAAATCCGTGGGCTTTGCCTTCGTCTGGGCCGGCCTGCTGGTGAGCCTGCTGCCCCTGCACCGGCTTGGGCGCCAGCGGGCCAGGTGGCGTACCTCGTGACCCTCGCCACCACCACTCCCTCCCGCTGGTTTGTCTATCTGGTGCGCACCGGCACCGGGGCACTCTATGCGGGGATCAGCACGGATCCCGAGCGGCGACTGCGTCAGCACCAGAACGGCAAGGGGGCCAGAGCCCTGCGCGGCAAGGGCCCCCTCTCCCTGGTATGGCAGCAGGAGGTCCCCGGCAAACGCGAGGCGCTGCGCCTCGAGTACCGCCTCAAGCAGCAGAGCAAGGCGTTCAAGGAGCGCCTGGTGCACGAGCCGGCGTTGTGGCACGGCTGGAGCCTTTCCTGGCTTGCCACCCCGCACACCGACCCTGTGTCGCCCCCATAAAAAGGGCCACTGCAAGCAGTGGCCAAGGAAGGATGCGAAATCAGGGAGGCTTAACGGTAGGTGTTCGACTGCTTGCGCCTGTTGCTGAGGAGCCAGCACACCACCAGCACCACCAGCAACCAGGGCGCCAGCTTGATGATGAGGGCAAACATGCCGGCCAGGGCGCCAAACAGCACGAAGACCCCGCTCACCAGCAGCATGGCCAGCACGGTGAATCCGGTCAGCGCCATGCCGATCAGCACCAGGATCAAGACGATAAATTCCAGCATGTTGTGCTCCTCACGGGCTTGCACTTGCCGACGGAGCGATCCGGAGATCACCCCAGCCAGCGTTGAAGTTCACGGCGGGGAGGCATGACGAGCCCCCCCACCAGATAGAGCGCCAGGGCCAGCGGCGGCATCAGGATCAGGGCGAGCAGGGCCACCACCCGCACCGTCACTCTGGACACCCCCAGCCCTCTGGCAAGACCGGCGCAGACCCCGGTCAGCTTGCGATGGGCGAGATCCTTGGGCCAGGGTGTCATGTTATGCCTCCACCTTCTGACCCTTGAGCCGGGCCAGCTCCCGCTCAATCTCGTCGTTCAGCTCCAGCTCGCGGAACTGGGCCTCGAGGGACGGATTCTGCCCCAGGGTCGCCGCCTCCAGCTGGGCCTCCAGCTGATCGACCCGGTTCTGGAAGCCGTCGAAGCGGGCCACCAGCTCGTGCATGCGCTGGTTGTCCACCTGGGCACGGGCGCGGATGCGGCTGTGGGCGGTCTGCTCGCGCAGGGTCAGCATCTTCTGCTTCTCCCGCGCCTCGGTCAGCTTGGCCGCCAGTCGCTCGCTGTCGGCGGTGAGCTGGGCCAGCACTTCGGCCACCCGCGCCTTGTCCTCTTCCAGCCGTTCGCACTGCTTCACCTCGGCCAGCTTCTCGGTGAGGGCGGCGCGGGCGAGATCTTCCCGGCCTTTCTGAATGGCGAGCTCGGCCTTGGCCGACCACTCCTGGATCTGGTGGCGCAGCGCCTGCTGATGGCGCTCCAGCTGCTTCTGTTCGGCGATGACGCGGGCGGCCTGGGTACGCATCTCGATCTGGACCTGCTCCATCTCCTCGATCATCAGCCGCAGCATCTTCTCCGGCTCTTCGCTCTTGTCGAGCAGGCTGTGCAAGTTGGCATTGATCACGTCGGTCAGGCGGCTGAATACGCTCATGGTCTGGCTCCTTGTTGATGGGGTATCACTCTCTTCCCATGACATTACAAGAGCCGTGCCAGAATGCTTTTTTCCTTTATTTACAATTAGATGAAAGTTAACGATGGATGTTCAACGGATACGGCGTGGTGAAAAAAACCAACAAGATGGTGATTTTCACCAATAAAAAAGGGAGCCAGCGGCTCCCTCTCTTCTCTGCAACCGGGCTCAGGCCGCCGGCCGATGGCCAAGCTTGCCATCCAGCTCCGCCAGCTTGGCTTCCATCTTCTCCCGGCAGGTGTCGGAGAGCTCGCGGATGCCGGCGGCGCCGTGCTCCTTGCTGCACACCGGGGCCATCACCTCCAGCAGCACCTCGCCGTTGTCCCAGCGGTTGAGATCGACCTGACCGAAGTAGCTGGAGCAGACGATGGGCACCACGGGCACCTCGGCCTGGACGGCAGTGTGGAAGGCCCCCGCCTTGAACGGCAGCAGACCACGCCCCTGGGAGCGGGTCCCCTCCGGGAACATCCAGATGGAGGTGCCGCGATGCTTGATGCGATCCACCACCTGGCCGATGGTGCCGATGGCGCGGGAGCGGTTGGAGCGGTCGATCAGCACGTTGCCGGAGAGCCAGAAGATGAGGCCGAAGAAGGGGAGCCACAGCAGGCTCTTCTTGCCCACCGCCACCACGCCGGGCTGCACGGCGCCGGTCACGGTGAAGATGTCGTAGTTGCTCTGGTGATTGCAGACGTAGACCGCCGGCCCCACCGATTTGACCTCGTCGGCCACCGTCACCCGGACCTTGAGGCCGATCAGCGGGCAGACCGCATGATACATGCGGGCGAAGACATAGACGTTGTTCGGGTGGCGCGGGCGCACCAGACAAAGCAACAGGCCGAACAGGAACCAGAAGACGAGCAGCAGTGCCAGCAGCAGCACACGGGCAAGTTTGAGCATCGAACACCTCGGAATTTGACTCGGCGCAGTATACTGGTCCCCCTTTTAGCGAACAAGCGTTCGCCAGACAGAACCGACCAGCCCCGGACGCCACCGGCCACCCCGGCTTGCCCCACCCGCCATTGCCCGCTAGGATGTGGCCATCTTGATGAACGGGGCGAGCATGATTTTGCAACAACGCGCGGCGACACGACTCCTGCTGCTGGTCTGCCTGCTGGTGCTCAATTGCGCGGCCCAGCCGCTGGCCCGCCTCGCCCTGCTCGATCACGCCATGAGTTGCCAGACCCTGCCCCAGTTCGCCTCGGCCGACGACCAGGCCGACAAGAGCACGCCCGCCAGTGTGCAGCCCAATAGCTGCCAGCTCAACGGCAAGTGGCTGAGCGCCGCCAGTCTGTTGTGCGTGGAGCAACTCTTCTTCGCCATCGCCTTCGTGATTGCCCTGCTGGTACCCCTGTCACGGCGCGCGCCGGCACTGCCTCCCCCCATCAATGTCTCGCCGCCGGAGCGGCGACTGCACCTCACCCTCTGCGTCTGGCGGGAATGAGTTCAGCCGCGCTTTTTCAGCCTGCTGTCACTCATTTTTTGCGAGACCCAACACATGTCGAATCTCTTCAAGGCGGCCCTGCTACTGGGCAGCCTGCTATGGCAATCCAGCGGATTGGCCAGCGATACGGGGTGGCTCACCCGCCCCCAGAACAGTCACGCCAAGGTCAGGCTGCAAGCCGACCGCAGCGTCCCGGATCAAACCCGCATCCTGCTCGATGTCCAGCTGGAGTCCGGCTGGAAGACCTACTGGCACAGCCCGGGTGAAGGGGGCATTGCGCCCCAGATCCTGTGGGATGAGCCGGTCGGCGACTTCCAGTGGCACTGGCCCACGCCGCGCCCCTTCGAGGTAGCCGGGCTCAGCACCCAGGGCTATCAGGAGCAGGTACGCTTCCCCCTGAGCCTGGACTACCCGGCCGGGCAGCCGCTCAAGGGCACCTTGCGCCTCTCCACCTGCAGCAACGTCTGCATCCTGACCGACTACCCCTTCACCCTGACGGTGGATGGGCAGGCGCCGGCCGGTTTCGACTTCGCCTGGGCCCGGGCCATGAGCACCCTGCCACAGACGCTGCCTGCCGACACCCGGGTCGAGCTCGGCTACCAGCACAACCAGCTGCAACTGCGGGCCGAGCGGGTCGAGGGGTGGCAGACGCCTGCGCTCTTCATCGATGCGCTGGAGGGGGCCGAGTTCGGCAAGCCCGCGCTCGAGGTAAGCGGCACCACCCTGATCGCCCGTGTGTCGGTCAGCGACGGCTGGCAGGGGGATGCCCCTGACTTGCGCGGCCAATCCCTCGGCCTGCTGCTCGGTAGCGGCGAGCAGGCCTGGCAGACCCGCGCCACCATCGCCGATCCCCTCGCCCTGCCGGCCCCCGAGCAGCCACTTCTCTGGCTGCTGGGGGCGGCACTGCTCGGCGGTCTCATCCTCAACCTGATGCCCTGCGTGCTGCCGGTGCTGGCTCTGAAACTCGGCACCGTGTTGCAGCAGAAAGAGAGCGAACAAGGAGGCGTGCGCAAACAGTTCCTCGCCGCCAGCGCGGGGATAATCACCTCCTTCTGGGTGCTGGCGGCCATGAGCAGCCTGCTGCGCGCCACACAAGGGGCGGTCGGCTGGGGGATCCAGTTCCAGAGCGCCGGTTTCATCGGCTTCATGGTGCTGGTCACCCTGCTGTTTTGCGCCAACCTGCTGGGCTTGTTCGAGATAAGGTTGCCCAGCAACCTCAACACTCGCCTCGCCACCCGCGGCGGCGAGGGGCTCGGCGGTCACTTCCTGCAGGGGAGCTTCGCCACCCTGCTGGCCACTCCCTGCTCGGCCCCCTTCCTCGGCACCGCGGTGGCCTTTGCCCTGGCGGCGCCCCTCGGCCAGCTCTGGCTCATCTTCACGGCCCTCGGCCTTGGCATGAGCCTGCCCTGGCTGCTGGTGGCGGCCCTGCCGCGCCTCGCCCTCTGGCTGCCCAAACCGGGCCGCTGGATGGGGCGACTGCGCATCCTGCTCGGGCTGATGATGTTGGGCTCCAGCCTCTGGCTGGCGAGCCTGCTTGGCAACCATCTGGGCAGCACGGCCACCGGCTGGCTGATGGCCGCCATGGTGCTGGCGCTGCTGATGGGCATCCTCTGGCGCTATGGCCTGCGCGGTTTCACGCTGGCCCTCTCTCTCTCGGCACTCATCGGCGGCGCCCTGCTGCTGGGGGGCGCCCTCACGGTGAAAGGGGGTGGCAGCGTCGATCGCATCGCCTGGCAGCCGCTCTCCGAACAGGCCATCGCCGACGCCCTGGCCCAGAACAAGCGGGTCTTCGTGGATGTCACCGCCGACTGGTGCGTCACCTGCAAGGCCAACAAATACAACGTGCTGCTGCGTGACGAGGTGCAGCGCTCCCTGTCGGCCCCGGACGTGGTGGCCCTTCGCGGCGACTGGAGCCGGCCGAGCGATGCCATCTCCGCCTTCCTGCGCCAGCGTGGCGCCGCCGCCGTTCCCTTCAACCAGATCTACGGGCCCGGCCTGCCGGAAGGGGAGATCCTCTCTCCCCTGCTGGACAAGGCCGACTTGCTCGACAGCTTGCACAAGGCCGGCCTCGTTCAGGCCGATGCCACCCATTTCTAAGGAGAATGCCATGAGACTGCGAACCCTGACCCTCTGCACCGCCCTGGTAGCCGCCACCCTAGGCACCCCTACGCTGCACGCCGCCCCCTTCACCCCGGAGCAGGAGGCCCGCATCAAGGAGCTCATTCGCGAGACCCTGATCGCCAACCCCGGGATCCTCGACGAGGCAGCCGAATCCTGGGAGAAACAGAACGCCGCGACACAGCAGGCCCAGATGGGTGACTTCATCAAGGGCAACCAGGACGTGCTGTTCAACAGCCCCACCAGCCCGCGCCTCGGCGCCAAGCATCCCAAGCTGACCCTGGTGCTGTTCACCGACTACAACTGCCCCTACTGCAAGCAGTTCGACCCGGCGGTCGCCAAGCTGCTCGCGGCCTATCCGGACGATCTGGGGCTGGTGATCAAGTTGCTGCCGTTCAAGGGGCAGACCTCCGCCAAGGCGGCCCAGTACAGCCTGACCCTGTGGCAACAGGATCCTGCCCGCTTCCTCCCACTGCACGACAAGCTCATGAGCAAGCAGGGGATGCTGACCGAGACGGACATCAACAAGGCGCTGGCCGCCACCGACAACCTGACCCTCAAGCCCGCAGGCAAGGCCACCGAAGAGCTGCGCAACAGCCTGCGCATCGGCACCCTGCTCGGCGTGCAAGGCACCCCGGCGACCCTTATCGGCAACCAGCTGGTGCCGGGTGCCATTCCCTATGACGAGCTGGAGCAGCTGGTGAAAGCCGAGCTGGCCAAGCGGAGCTAAGCCATGGCCGAGGATGCAGGCATAAAGGCCCCCCGCTGGCGCCGCTGGGGCAAGGAGGCGCTCTGGCTGCTGCTGATGGCGCTCGTCATCACCACCCTGGTGGATCTGTGGCGCAGCCCCACCCTGCCGGCGGGGGCCATGGAGGCCCCCTTCACCCTGCAGGACGGCACCACCACCACTCTGGCCGAGCAGAGCCGCGGCAAGCCCCTGCTGGTCTACTACTGGGCCAGCTGGTGCGGGGTGTGCCGCTTCACCACTCCCACGGTGGAGCAGCTCTGGCAGGAGGGTGAAAATGTGCTGACGGTGGCCCTGCGCTCCGGCAGCGATGAACCGTTGCGCGCCGGGATGGCGAAGAAGGGGCTGACCTTCCCCACCCACAACGACGAGTCCGGGGATCTGGCCGCCCGCTGGCAGGTGGGGGTGACGCCAACCTTCCTCGTCATCAAGGATGGGGCTCTGGTGAGCAGCACCACCGGCTGGAGCAGCGCCTGGGGGCTCAGGTTGCGGCTGCACTGGGCAAGCTGGTAGCCCCCTTCATGCCAGAGATGCAAAGAGCCCGGTATCGCTACCGGGCTCTTTTTCATCAGAGGGCTGACAACCCGCCCTATTGGGCGGCCTCCATCGCCCGCTTCTCCAGATTGGCCTTGATATCGAGACGCTCAGACTCTCCGATCACCCCGTCACCGTTCTTGTCCAGGCGAGAGAAGAGCGCCTCCTGCCGCGCCATGAACTGGGCCCTGGAGGTCTCCCGCGACGGCTTGAGCTGGCTCATCCGCTCCGGGACCGGCTTGCCAGCCTGTTGCATCACGCCAGCCAGCTTTGCCAGGTTGGCCTCTTTCTCGGCAACCGACAGCACGCCGTCACCGTTCTTGTCCTGCAAGGCGAAGCGCTGGGCGGCGCGATCCATGAACTGGGCCCTGGTGACATCCCCCATCAGCGGCGAGGCGGGCAATATGTCGCTGGCAGAGGCGGCACTGCCTGCCAGCGCGAGCACGAAAAACGCGGACTTGACCATGGCGATGACTCCTTGTGACGGCAGAATCCGGATGGTTCGGACAAGAGGGGGCCGGGCAACGCCGGGGCCTGCCGCCCCCCTCTGCCAGTGTAGTCCCGCCGCCATCTCGCACCGCCCGCTCTTTTCGTACAGAAAGACCGCACTTTCATGGCAGAGGCGCCGGCTTTCCGTTAAAATCTCCGGTTTTTGCCGAGCCTGGTTTGCCGACGTTGCGCCACCAGGTCGACACAGGATGAATTCCACCATGCCAGTGAGGCAGGATCCGTCATGAACAACTACTTCCGGGTGTTGGGCGTCAAGTCCAATGCCAGTGAAAACGACATCAAAAAAGCCTATCGACGGCTGTCGAACCAGTACCACCCCGACAAGCTGCACGGGGCGAGCGAAGAAGAGAAAGAGCAGGCAGCCGCCCGGCTGCACCAGGTAAAGCAGGCTTATGAAGTGCTGTCCGATCCGAAACAGCGGGCCGCCTTTATCAAGGATTTCAACAACGTCATCGTGACCGATCCCGCTGCTGCCATGCAGGAGATGTGGGACCAGTTCTACCCCTGAGCCACCAGGCAAGAAGAGCGACTATGCAAAAAAAATGGGACCAGGCACGGCTCAAGGCCCTGCAAAGCGATGCCAGCGAGAACATCGAATCCTACCGGGATCAGGACGACCCCAAGGGGCTCGAGCAGTTCACCGACCAGATGAAGGCCCTGCTGCTGGCCGACATGAGCATGCTGGAGTTCATGCCCGAATACCTGCCGCTTGCCCTCTATGGCCGGGTGCAGTTCCCGCCCAAGGCCAAGTCGCAGTGGAACAAGTGGCTCGCCAGCGGCGAGCAGCCCTCTTGGGACGAGTTCAAGGTGAGCGTCGGCTTCAGCAACGCCGTCCTGCCGCTGGTCAAGGCGGTGCGGGCCCAGAGCGAAGATCAGCTGATGGAAGCCTGCGCCGTGCTGTTCCTGCTGGACAACCCGCTACCGCGCGGCAGCCACCGCGGCGATGACGACTATGAGCTGCGGGACGAAGAAGAGGAAGACGGGGAAGATGCCGACGCCGACTACCATGGCGGCAGTGACCGCTATGGTGATGACGACGGCGATCAGGATATGTACGACGAAGTCCGTTTCTAATTGGGGCAAGGCATGAGCAACAGTCTGATAGAAATTACCGCCATCGAGATCAAAGAGCTGGCCGTCATCGAGCCGAAGCAGGCCAGCGAGAAGTTCGAGCTGATCGCCAAGACCATGTCTGACGACCAGTTGGCAGAAGTGATTGAAAATATTGATATCGTTACCCTGGCCCAGATCAACGGCCAGCACGACATCTCCTTCCCCTCCATCATCTCCGAGCTGATGACCCCGGAGCGGATCCGCGACATCGTCTGCCAGCAGCCCCTCTACTGGGAAGAGGCGATCAAGAACAACGCCGACGAACTGCAACAGCACACCTTCGACTTCCTCAACTACCTGATCCGCACCCAGGAGAGCGAGGCCAAGCAGCGGGAGATCCTCGAGTGCGTGGCCGAAGATCCGGCCGGTCTCTTCTACCTCGCCATCCCCTTCATCGAGTTCTATCGCGGCGATCGCTATGAAGAGGACGAAGGTTATCGCGACGTGCTGCACGCCGAAGAGGAAGATCTCGAAGAGTCCCTGCGCTACAGCGAGCGCCAGCAGGCCGAAGACAGCCACGACTATGCGCTGGACGACCCGCGCAGCCTCTTGATGCTCATTCGCGAGCTGGCCCCCGAGGTGGAAAAATCCATCAAGTCGCTGCTGCGCAACGAGCACTCCACCTGGGACGGCATCATCAACAAGTTTGCCGCCGAGCTGGTGATGCAGGCCAAAGAGAAGAACAAGGTCGAGGAAGACGAGTACGGTGACGTCGACGACATGTTCAGCTTTCTGGATTAAGGAGCCCATTCATGCAGTTAGTCATTCGCGATGCCAACCAGGGCCCCTTTCTGACCCAGGTGCTGCGCTTTGGCCGCGACAACGAACTCTTGAGTCAGCAGCAGCTCGCCGCCATCAAAGGCAAGGCGGTGCTGATGAGCCTCAAATTCGCCGACAAGTACTACAACAAGTACAAGATGCACCTGCTGGAGCAAGCGGCCCACGACGTCATCGGCGTGGTGAGCCTCGGTCTGCAGGAGCTCTCCCAACGGGATCCGGCCAAGGCACTGGCCCTGTTGCAGGCGCCGGAAGGCCCCATCAAGCCGTTCCAGAAGGGCTGGTCCATGCTCATCACCGTCAGCCCCAAGCAGGCTGGCAACAGCCTCTACGGTGACGTGGATGCGCGCCTGCTGGACAAGATCTCCAGCCCCCCCGATGTGGAGGAGTGGCAAGGGTGGCAGGAGTACGAGAAGGCGCTGACCGAGCACAACAAGAGCCGCCTGATGGCGCTCATCGACCAGCACTTCTTCGCCTGCGAGAGCGACCACCCCACCATGGAGGACAAGCTGGCCGAGGCCCTGCTCTACCGCATCCTCTGCGGCAAGGGCAGTGGCGCCGCCCCCCTCAAGGTGAAGCAGGATCTCAAGCGCAAGCTGGCGCGGGAGATTGAGCTCGACGAGGGCTGGTACGACACCGACTACCTCGCCGCCCAGCTCACCCTGATGCTGGGCGCGCTCCCCGCCGACATGGCCGCCGCCCTGCGTCAGGAGCTGAGCCCGGGCTTTGTGCCCAACCTGCTGCATACCCTCGGCTTTGTGCGCCAGTACCAGCAGTTGCAAAAAGAGGACGCCTCGCCGGAGAAGCTCGACAACATGGAAATGCGCGCCGGGATCCGCCACCCCCTGCTCGGCTGGCCCCTCTACCACGACTTCTAAGGGGCCATACCCCCTTGCAGGACGGCACTTGCCTCTCCTCCCACAACGCCCGGCTTGCCGGGCGTTGTCATCTTTGCAGCTCGCAGATGGCGGCGCCGACCCTATCGGGCAATGGTCCACATGGCGCTCTGCATCCCGGTCTCCCGAAAATCGATCACCACGGGATAGTCGTTGCCACAGCCCGTCACCGTCCAGCGCTCCTGCCAGTGGCGACTGCCCGGCTCCCCCTCGGGAAGTTGCAGTACCACGGGCACGAAACGCTCCGGCGCGTCACACCCCTTGGTGTCCACCCAGGATGCGACCCCCACCATGGCATCACGGATCAGCTGCTGATTGGCCAGGGTACCTTCCTGCACGGGTTCACTCGGACTGGCCTCGGCCTGGCACACCAGGGGAAAAAGCAACAGCAGGGCACAGGGTCTCATCACACCTCCAGAGGGGTCAGTCAAAAAGTGGTTCGTTCGGGGCTTTAATCATGACCCGAAACGGCGCCAGACAGAAGAGGCCACCAGGGGGGAAGCAGGCGCAGGATCCGGGGCGCAGTGGCGTGCACGAAAGGCGGACTACCTCCTAAGCGTCATTGGCCCACATTTTGTCAGGGATATAATGACTCCCCCATACAAACCGCCGGGGAGCCAGGCCGTGAGCAGAAAGCCGGACCGCATGACCGCCATGCAGCAGATCATCGACGCCGTGAAGGCGGAATTTCCGCTCTATCAACCGGATACCTTCAAATGCGGACCGGACAACACCTGCATCGGCTGCCCCAAGAAGCTGATGGAGCTGGTGGATACGGACCTCTGCTACTGGCAATATCAGATCGATCGCGGCATCCCGCCCAGCTTCGACGAGCTCAACCGCTTCGGCAAGATGTGCAAAAATATCCGCCGGGCCCTGGTGCGCAATGGCCGCATTCCCGCCTGATGAGAAGCAATATGCTGCCTTCATCGGTTTTTTGTGATGGTTTTATCCACCAGAATGAATCACCACCTTATTTAATGGCTAGGCATGCCTTGCTCACCGCCTATCGTGCTGATGGCCGACGCAGGTTCATTGCCCCAAGGAGCACAATATGACTCAGGAAAGCATCCAGACCCGCTACACGCTGGATCCCGCCCTTGCCAGCGCCGCCGAACTGGAGCAGGTCATCGCCCGGGCCATCGAGGCCAACAAGCAGGACTTCTTCCCCCTGCTGGAGCGGCTGGTGGATGTGGGTGACAGCCGGGTCAAGCTCAGCCAGAAGGATCCCCTGCGGGTGCTGGGGGTGGAACTCGACGAGGCTCGCACCGGCGGCACTGCCCGCCTCAGCTACGAATCCAACTTTTCCGAGAGCTGCCGCCTTATCGACGAATACGACCAGCACCAGACCAGCGTGGCCTTCACCCTCGACGGGGATCAGCTCGTCTTCGATGTCGAACTGCCAATCGCGTGGAATTTCAATAACTGAGATTCAGCGGTGTCATGCCGCCTGGTTGCGACATCCGACCGGCCAGATCCCCTCACCCTAGCCCTCTCTCAAGGGGAGAGGGCTAGGGTGAGGGGACTGTATCGCGCTAGCCTCACGCCATGGCGGTTACTTCATATCCCAGCGGTTATTTCAGACTGTTGAACTCTTCCCCCATATAACCGTCGCCCTAATGCCGACGTCCAACCAAGCCACTACCATGATCCTGAATAGCTGCGGTTTGAGCTCCCTTCTCCCCGCGCGGGAGAAGGGCTGGGGATGAGGGGCTGCAAAATGAAATTACTGTATGGAGATGGTATTCACCTGACAGTTGCCCACAAAAGGGAGTGGTCATACGGCTTCAAACCGGATAACAAAAC
>NZ_JAPCJD010000070.1:0-22225 GCF_027707845.1 Aeromonas sp. QDB14
CCGGTCACCTTCTCGCTGAAGGTGAAGGTCACCGGACTGGTCTCACCCACGGTCAGCTTGTCGTCAACGATGTTGACCACCACGCTCGGGGCCTGGGTGTCGACGCTGTAACCCTCGGTATCGGCCGCCGTGGTGCTGTTGCCCGCCGCGTCGGTGGTGGTCACCTTGGCGTCGATCACCTTGTCCCCATCGGCCACCAGCTCGCTACCCGGCACATTGATGCTGAAAGTCTTGTCGGCCAAGACCAGACCGGTGAAGGCCTTGCCATTGACGGTCAGGGTGACGGTGTCGCCCTCTTTCACGTCGCCACCCACGCGACCGGTCACGGCGATGTCCTGCTTGGACTCGGCCGCGTTGATCACATCGTCAGGGGTGATGTTGCCATCCAGGGTGATGCTGGCATCCGGTGGCGTGGTGTCGAGCAAGGTAGTGTCGTCGGTGGCGCTGGCCGGGTTGCCCGCCGCGTCGGTAACGCTGGCCACCACGGTCAGGTTGCCATCCGCCAGCCCGCTCAGATCGGCGCTGGTCTGGTAGTTGCCATCGGCATCGGTGACGGCGGTGACTGTCACGCTCTTACCGGTGGCATCGCTGATCACCAGGGTCACGGTACGACCCGGGCCAACATCGGAGGTACCGCTGATGGGCGTGTTGGCCACATTGGCCGCGTTCACGTCATCCAGGCTCACCGTGATGTTCGCCGTGGTGTCCACGCTACCATCGTCGCTCGACGTGCCTCTGTTGCCAGCAGGATCAGTCACGCTGGCAGTCACGTCATAGCCCCCATCCGGCAACGGCGTCACGACATCCGCGCTGTAACTGCCATCCGGTTGTACCGTGGCGGTCAGGGTCTGCTGATTGCCGTTGGTATCGGTCACCATCAGGGTCACCGTGCTGCCGGGGGCGGCGTCCGTGGTACCCGTGATGGTCGGAGTGTTGTCATTGGTATTGTCCGGTGCATTCACCGTCACGATCGGAGCCGTAGTGTCCACGCTGCCATCATCGGTCGCGGTGCCGGTATTGCCGGCCGGATCGGTCACGGAAGCCGTCACCTGATAGCCCCCTTCGGCCAGCGGTGTGGTGACATCCACGCTGAAGCTGCCATCCGGTTGTACCGTAGCGGTCAGGGTCTGCTGATTGCCATTGGCATCGGTCACCACCAGGGTCACCGTGCTGCCAGCGGGGGCATCCGTGGTACCGGTCAGGGCCGGCGTCCGATCGTTGGTGTTGTCGGGGGCAGAGACGGTGATGACGGGAGCGGTGAGGTCGACCAGCTCATCTTCGCTGCTTTGCGCATCCACCAGCGGCGCCGCGCCAGCCGGGTTCGCGCTGTCAAAGCCTGCGCTGGAGATGGTTGCATCACCGGTACGATCGATGGTGACGAAACCGCCGTTGCCGCTGGCACCAGCCACGCCCCCCGCATTGCCTGCGGCCGGGGCTCCACCCGCCGCCGACGCTTCGAATGCCTTGGTGGGGTCGGTTCCGTCCAGAATCGCTTGCTGCAAGGCGGCGATGTCATCGGGTGTCCCCGCGTTCGCCAGCACGGCGTCACCCTGTTCGGGGTGCTCGCCGGAACCCAGGGTGAACGTGGTCTCTCCTCCCTGGAAGCTGGCCCCTTCGGGCGCAAGCAATACCGCATCCTTGGGCAGTACATCGCCTTCTGCAACGAGTCTCTGACTCCCGTCGGCGGCGACCAGATACATTTTGCCTTGCAAGTGGGTAACGACGACATCCTGATCCAATACGATGCGCTGATTGCTCATGGTTTCTCCTGAAATATCGAAGGGCATATTGCTCCAGCCTCCAATGTGCCCGTTTATCAGGCCATAAACCAGTGAGAAAAATCGAATGAACAGACCGAAATGAAGCCGGGTTTCGGGGTGAAAGCGAAGGGACGCCTAAGATGAATAAAATTAATTAAATCAATAGCATCAATTGTGACAAAACGAAGACGGGAGCCTCATCGGCTCCCGTCTTGTGAGGTGTCAGACACCGGCCCAGAGCAGGATGGCCAGCAGTTGGGGCGAGATGATCCGCAGGAACATCACCAGGGGGTAGACGGTCGCGTAAGAGAGTGCGCTGGCGCCACTGGTGGGGTGCATGCCGTTGGCAAATGCCAGAGCGGGAGGATCCGTCATCGAGCCGGCCAGCAGACCGCACAGCGTGAGGTAGTTGAGCTTGCCATAATGGCGTGCCAGCACACCCACCAGCAGCAGCGGGATGAGGGTGATTGCCACACCGTACATCATCCATGCGGGACCGTCGCCGTTGATCAGGGTGTCGATGAAGCCGGCACCGGACTTAAACCCTACCACCGCCAGGAAGAGCACTATGCCTATTTCCCGCAGCGCCAGGTTGGCGCTCGGCGGCATGAACCAGTAGAGCTTGCCGATGCTGCCGATACGAGACAGGATGAGCGCCACCACCAGCGGTCCCCCTGCCAGCCCCAGCTTGAGCGCCGCCGGGAATCCCGGCAGGTAGAAGGGAATGGATCCGAGCAATACCCCCAACCCGATGCCGATGAAGACGGGCAGCATCTGCACCTGCTGCAGTTTCTGCTGCACGTTGCCCACCACGCTGGTGACCGCCTCGATGGCATCGAGCCGCCCCACCAGGTTCAGGATGTCACCGAACTGCAGACTGGTCTGACTGGTCGGCACCAGCTCGATGCCGGTCCGATTCAGGCGCGAGATGACCACATCGTATTTCTGCTTGATGTCGAGATCGCGGATCCGCTTGCCGAGCACCTGCTCATTGGTGACCACCACCCGCTCGACCCGCAGATCGGTCCCGCGGGTGGAGAGGGAGGTGTCTACCTCCTCTCCAAGCACCAGCAACACCTTGTGCAGGGCATGGCGTTCCCCCACCAGGTGCAGCAGGTCGCCAAGTTCGATGCGCGAGTCGGGCTTTGGCACCATCAGCTCGTCGCCACGCTTGAGGCGGGAACAGATGACGTCCGCCTCGTCCAGACTCGGGATCTCGCGGAGCATCAGGCCATGCATATTGGGATTGCGCACGGCAATGTTGATGGTTTGCAGACTCTCCTTGGTCTTGCCAGCCTGCTGCTCGAAAGCGACCGCTTCCTCCTCGATCTTGATGTGGAAGAACATCCTGATGAGCCACATGGTGAGCAGGATGCCGCAGATCCCGAACGGGTAGGCCACCGCATAGCCCATCCCCATCAGGCCGGTGGATCCAGGATCCGCCCCGAGCTCCGCCAGGATCTGCTGGCCAGCCCCCAGGGACGGGGTATTGGTCACGGCCCCGGAAAAGACCCCGAGGATCACCGGCAGCGGTACATCGAACAGCTGGTGCAACGCTGCCGCCACCAGGCAGCCGAGCAGAACCAGCAGGGCCGCGAAGCCATTGAGCTTGAGGCCCGAACTGCGCAAGGAGGAGAAAAAGCCGGGACCAACCTGGATGCCTATGGTGTAGACGAACAGGATCAGGCCGAATTCCTGAATAAAATGAAGTGTTTGCTCATCCAGCTTCAAGCCGGACAAGCCGGCGAAGTGGCCCACTATGATGCCGCCGAACAGCACCCCGCCGATACCCAAACCCACGCCATAGACTCGCCAGTTTCCCAGCCAGAGCCCCAGCACTGCCACCAGCGACAGCATGCTGATGGAAAGCGCGATCTCACTCATCGTTTGCATCCTTTCCAAACTGAACTGGCACTAGCTTGTCAGCAAACGAAGGGGGCAACTGTGGGGCGCCGCACGAATTCAGGCTTTCATGAGCACAAAAATACCAACTAAGGGTTAGCCATCAGATGTAGCCATAAATGGCCATGAAGTGGCACAGACTGCCCCCCAGCACAAACAGGTGCCAGATGGCGTGGTTGTAGGGAATGCGCTTGGCCACATAGAAGATCACTCCCAGGCTGTAGATGAGACCACCCAGCCCCAGCAGCAGGAGCCCGGTACCATCCAGATGCAGATAGAGCTGGTAGATGACCACCAGCGACAGCCAGCCCAGCATCAGATAGGTAAATAGCGACACCTTCTTGAAACGATTGATGAAGATCAGCTTGAACACGACCCCCGCCAGGGCCAGCCCCCAGATCACCACCATCAGTCCTTGCGCCAGCGGTGTATCGAGCGCCACCAGCAGGAAGGGGGTATAAGTGCCGGCGATCAGCAGATAGATGGCGCAGTGATCGAACAGCTTGCTCCAGCGTCTGGCAGCCACCGAGCTCACGCTGTGATAGAGCGTCGAGGCGAGATAGAGCAATACCAGGCTGGCACCGTAGACGCCGTAGCTCAGCAGTACCCTGGGCCCCTGATCCCACCCCTTGTGCAGCAGCAAGACCAGTCCCAGTCCGCCCAGCAGCAGCCCCAGCCCATGGCTGAGGCGATTCGCCCACTCTTCCCGTGGGGAGTACCCCGTCACATCCATCATTACCTCCAACCCATTACCGGCCCACTCTAGCGGCCGATGTTTCAGGCTACAAGCGTTAGCTGAAAATAAAGACGCGAGGAGAGGGAGGGCCAGAGATGGCTGTGCCCCCCGCACCTTTGGTGTATGCTCTGCCGCCGACGCCGCCCATGCGGATGGCCGCGTCTGCCCGACAATCTGGTCTGGAGAACCCGATGAAGCTCACTGAACTGTTTACACAACCGGATCCTGATTTCGGCAAGGCCATGACGGCCCTGCTGGAGCATTTCCATCATTCCGACGACAGTCAGGCCCCCTATCAGCGGGGCAGCTTCACCCACCAGCTCGATCAGTCGTGCATGCCCGCCATCGGCATCTCTCCCCGGGACTATCTGGCGCGGCTCGCCACCCTGGTACCCGGGGCATCGCACCTCACCTCTCCCCGCTACATGGGACACATGACGGCGCCGCTGCCGGCCTTCACCGCCGAGCTCTCCCGGCTCTTGGTGATGCTCAACCAGAACCCGATGAAGATGGAGTCCTCCCGTTTGCTGAGCTTTCTGGAGCGGGAAGTGCTGGCCAAGCTGCACCGTCTGGTCTACCGCCAGGACGACGCCTTCTATGCAGCCCAGATGCATGCCAAGGATGCAGCCCTCGGCGTCATGACCAGTGGCGGTACCATCGCCAACGTCACCGCCCTCTGGCTGGCCCGCAACCGGGCCTGTGGCGACAACCTGTTCGCCCTCGCCGAGCAGGGCTATCGCGGCGCCGTCATTCTGGGCTCGCGGCTGATGCACTACTCCTTCGACAAGGGGATGGATCTGCTGGGACTCGGGGCTCGCAGCGTCTGGCGTCTCGACACAGACGAGCACAATCGGCTCAGTCTGGCGGCGCTGGAACAGGCCCTTCAACAATGCAGGGAGCAGAAGCTCAAGGTGCTGGCGCTGGTCGGCGTGGCCGGCAGCACGGATTTTGGCTCCGTCGACCCGCTGCCGGAACTGGCCGCCATCGCCCGGCACGAGCAAATCCACTTCCACGTGGACGCTGCCTGGGGTGGTCCGACCCTCTTCTCGCCCCGCTATCAGGGATTGCTTACGGGGATAGAGCACGCCGATACCGTCACCCTTGACGGTCACAAGCAGTTGCTGGTCCCGCTCGGTACCGGCATGCTGCTCTGCCGCCAACCGGACCTGATGATGACGGTGAAGCGCGAGGCTCCCTACGCCATCCGCGCCACCTCCTTCGATCAGGGGCGTTTCACTCTGGAGGGGACCCGTCCCGCCAACGCGCTCTATCTGGATGCCGCCTTCCAGATGCTGGGACAGCAGGGTTATGCCCAACTCATCGACGCCAACTACGACAGGGCGCGGCGAATGGCCGCGCTCATCGACGCCAGCCCCGCCTTCGAGCTGATGTCGGCACCTGTCATGAACCTGCTCTCCTACCGGTGCATTCCGCCCCACCTGCAAGGTCAGGAGCCCGATGTGGCGGCCAACGAACAGATCAATCTCTTCAACGTCGCCCTGCAAAAAGCCCAGCGCGCCGAAGGGCACAGCTTCGTCTCACGCACCCAGCGCGCAGTCTCCCGCTATGGCGAGCAACCGCTCACGCTGCTGCGCGCCGTCCTGCTCAACCCCCTCATCGAGGAAGCCGACATACGCGCATTGCTGGACGATCAGGTGCGCCTTGGCAACCAGATTGCCAGCCAGCTGTTCGAGTAACCCGCCGCCCCGGGAAGGAACTGCCTGCAGCATGGACGGTCTTATTCATTTGCCGTTGTCTGACGGGCAGGTACACTGAGTGAAATTTTGAGGTTAGAGCCCAGCATGAAGCAGTTTATCGAGTTCATCCCCCTGATCGTCTTCTTCGCGGTCTACAAGTTTTACGACATCTACACCGCCACTGGCGCCCTGGTGGTCGTCACCGGCCTGCAACTCCTGTACAGCTGGCTTCGCTATCGCCGGGTCGAGAAGATGCAGTTGTTCACCTTCGTGCTGGTCGGTTTCTTCGGCGGCCTCACCGTCTTCTTCCACGACGATGCCTTTATCAAGTGGAAGGTGACCGTCATCAATGTGCTCTTTGCCCTCGCCCTGCTCATCGGCCGCTATGGTTTTGGCAAGAACCTCATCAAGCAGATGCTGGCCAAGGAGCTCCAAGCCCCCGACCGGGTCTGGGACAACGTCAATCTCGGCTGGGTCGGCTTCTTCACCCTGTGCGGTCTGCTCAACCTCTACGTGGCCTTCAACCTCTCCCAGGAGATGTGGGTCAACTTCAAGGTGTTCGGCCTGCTGGGCATGACCCTGGTCTTCACCCTGCTCAGCGGCGTGTATCTCTATCGCCACATGCCGGCCGAGCAGAACGCAGAACAGAAAAAATAACCGCAACCAGAAAGGGATTGTTCCATGTGGTATCTGATCTACTCCGAAGATGTCGCGGGCAGCCTGCCCCAGCGCAAGCTGGCACGCCCTGCCCACCTTGCCCGCCTGCAAGCCTTGCAGGATGAGGGCCGCCTGCTGACGGCCGGCCCGAACCCGGCCATCGATGCCGAGGATCCGGCCGATGCGGGCTTCACCGGCAGCACCGTCATCGCCGACTTTGCCAGCCAGGCCGACGCCCAGGCCTGGGCCGATGCGGACCCCTATGTCGCGGCGGGGGTCTACGCCAGGGTGACCATCAAACCGTTCAAGAAAGTCTTCTGAGCCCATCAAGGCTGACAAGAAAAAGGCCGGACACTGTCCGGCCTTTTTGCATCTTCTGACTCATGCCCTGGCCACAAACCAGGGATTGAGGATATCGGGCTTGTTGTAGCAAAGCGGCGAACCATCGAGCTGGGTGACGCTGCCCCCCGCCCCTTCCAGTACCGCCTGAGCAGCCCCCGTATCCCACTCGCAGGTCGGTGCGAGCCGCGGGTAAAGCTCGGCCTCCCCCTCGGCAATGATGCAAAACTTCAGAGAGCTGCCCATGGAAACCAGCTCGATCTCGCCCCGCTCCAGTTCGCCAAAACGGGCCAGATACTCGAGGGTTTCCTGCGACAGGTGATTGCGACTGCCCACCACGCGCCACACTTGCCCTGCGTCATGAGGGCGGGTCTGGATGGTCTCGTGCCTGCCATCGGCCACACGCCAGGCGCCAATCCCCTTGCCCCCATACCAGAGCTTGTCCAGTACCGGGGCATAGACCAGCCCCCAGCGCGGGGTCCCCTGTTCAATCAGGGCGATATTCACCGTGAACTCGCCGTTGCGGGAGACAAACTCCTTGGTACCATCCAAAGGATCCACCAGCCAATAGCGGGACCAGCCGAGTCGCGCAGCCATCACCTCGGGGGAGGACTCTTCCGACAAGACCGGGATATCGGGAGTGAGACGCGCCAGCGCCTGAACGATCACCTCGTGGGCCCCCTTGTCCGCCGCCGTCAGCGGGCTCTCGTCCTGCTTGTACTCCACCGCAAAGGGCTGGCTGTAGATGGACATGATGGCCTCACCGGCAGCGCGGGCGATGGGCTCCAGTTCGGAAATGGCGGGTAGATACATGGAAAAGAGTTCTCGCTCAAAGGGTTGGTCAGTGTAACCGAGTGAGTATCTTCGGCTTATAGCCGTTTGCACTGACTTATACAGTGTCAAAACTGACAGACAAAAAGTGGCGCAACACAGCTAATGATAAATGTGATACTAACGCCACATAAGGACATGACGATATGAGCAAGAAGACCCTGATCGCCGCACTGCTGCTGGGCTGCCTCCCCCTGTTGAGCCAACCTCTGCTGGCCGCCGACAAGGCGGCGACCAAGCCTGTGGCCACCACCCAAGTCAAGGAGAGCGGCAAGATCAATCTCAATACCGCCAGTGCCAGCGAGCTCACCGCCCTGAAGGGCATTGGCGAGAAGAAGGCACAGGCCATCATCGACCACAGGGAGAAGCAGGGCAAGTTCACCTCCGTCGATCAACTGGCGGACGTCAGTGGCATCGGACCTGCCACGCTGGAAGCAAACCGGGACATGATTATCGTCAAGTAACCGGTTTGAATCCCTGTCATCTCAAGGGCAGCCTGTGGCTGCCCTATTTTTCTTCGGGTATCATGAGCCCACTTTGTATCTTCGGACTCACTCCATGAAAAAGACACCGCTCGTTGTTCGCAAGGCCGTTCTCCCCGTTGCCGGTCTGGGTACCCGCATGCTGCCCGCCACCAAGGCCATCCCCAAGGAGATGCTGCCCGTGGTCGACAAGCCGCTGATCCAGTATGTGGTACGCGAAGCCATCGCCGCCGGCATCAAGGAGATAGTCCTGGTGACCCATTCAAGCAAGAACTCCATCGAGAACCACTTCGACAAGAGCTTCGAGCTGGAGGCGACCCTGGAGAAGCGGGTCAAGCGCCAACTGCTGGAAGAGGTTCAGCACATCTGTCCCAAAGACGTCACCATCATGCACGTGCGTCAAGGGGAAGCAAAAGGCCTGGGTCATGCAGTACTGTGTGCCCGCCCCCTCATCGGGGATCAACCCTTCGCCGTTCTGCTGCCGGATGTGCTCATCGACGAGGTGGCCAGCGATCTGAAGCAGGACAACCTGGCGGATATGGTGCATCTGTTCGAAGAGGAGCAGATCAGCCAGATCATGGTGGAAGCCGTCCCCGAGAGCGAAGTGGACAAATACGGCATCGCCGACATCAAGGGGGAGGCCCTGAGCGAAGGCATGTCCCTGCCGATGCAGGCCATCGTCGAGAAGCCGCCCCGGGATGAAGCCCCGTCCAACCTGGCCGTGGTAGGTCGCTATGTGCTCTCGGCCAATATCTGGCCCTTGCTGGAAAAAACCCCGGCCGGCGCCGGCGACGAGATCCAGCTGACCGATGCCATCGCCATGCTGATGGAAAAGGAGCAGGTCAATGCCTACTTCATGAAGGGACGCAGCCACGATTGCGGCAGCAAGCTCGGTTATATGAAGGCGAATGTGGAATACGCCGTGCGCCATCGGGAACTCAGCAAAGAATTCACCAGCTGGCTGAAGCAGTTTGCCAAAGAGCTGTAATCTCTGAATATTTACAAGATAAGCAGAATAAAAAACTGGGCATCATTCGATGCCCTTTTTCATTTTATAAACAAATATTCAACCATTGATAGATAAAATATCGCTAAATCATAATATTGTAATTTAAAGTCGCTTGTTCTATAAGGATTAAGGCTTGTTCCTAGCCCTTGCATAAAATTTCTAAAAAAATATAAGACACAGGTGGAAGTTCCAATGAATAACCCGTCCAAAGGGACCTTTTTAGGTCACCCTAAAGGGCTTTTTTTGCTCTTTAGTACCGAACTATGGGAGAGATTCTCCTATTACGGCATGCGTGCCGTGCTCGTCCTCTATCTGACCGACCTGACCGCCAACGGTGGCATGGGCTGGACCCAGGCCGACGCCCTCAAGCTGTACGGCATCTATACCGGTCTGGTCTACATCACCCCCATCATCGGCGGCTGGCTCGCCGATACCTTCCTGGGCCAGCGACGCGCCATCCTGTTCGGTGCCGTGCTGATGGCCGCCGGCCAGTTTACCCTGGCACTGCCTCACGCCATGTTCCCTGACATGGTCAACACCGTCTTCTATGCCGGCCTTGGCTTGCTGATCGTGGGCAACGGCCTGTTCAAACCGAACATCTCCACCATGGTGGGCGACCTGTATAAAGAAGGGGATCACCGTCGTGACGGCGCCTTCACCATCTTCTACATGGGCATCAACCTGGGCTCCCTGCTGGCCGGCGTGATCTGCGGCGCCGCAGCCACCGCCTATGGCTGGCAAGCCGCCTTCGTCAGCGCCGGTATCGGCATGCTGCTCTCCCTGGTCGTGCAGGCCACCATGGCCCAGCGTTTCCTTGGTGACATCGGCCGTGTGCCCGCCGCCCAGCGTGCCGCCCTGCAGCGCTCCAAGGAGCAAAAAGCGCCCCTGACCAAACAGGAAGTGGATCGCATCAAGGTGATCCTGGTACTGGGCCTGTTCACCATCATCTTCTGGGCCGGCTTCGAGCAGGCCGGTGGTCTGATGAACCTGTATGCCCAGGAGTATACCGACCGCATGATCGGCAGCTTCGAAGTGCCGACCGCCTGGTTCCAGTCCCTGAACCCCTTCTTCATCATCACCCTGGCCCCTGTCGTGGCCGCCATCTGGATCAAGCTCGGCAAGAAAGAGCCGAACTCCCCGGTGAAATTCGCCATGGGCCTGCTGTTCCTAGCCGTCGGCTTCCTGTTCATGATCGGTGCCGTGCTGGAGCAAGGTGGTGATCAGGCTGTCAAGACCTCCATGTTCTGGCTGGTCGGTGCCTACCTGTTCCATACCCTGGGCGAGCTCTGCCTCTCTCCCATCGGTCTCTCCATGGTGACCAAGCTGGCTCCGCTGCGCCTGGCCTCCCTGATGATGGGTGCCTGGTTCGGTTTCGTGGCCCTGGCCAACTATGCCGCCGGCTTCATCGGCTCCTTCGTCGGCGAGTCCGGTGCCATGGCCATCTTCGGTGGCATCGCACTGGCCGCCGTGATCAGCGCCCTCATCCTGCTGACCATGGCCAACCGCCTGGTCTACTGGATGCACGGTGCCGAAGGCCCGGCCAAAGAGCCCGAAGAACAAGAGCAGAAACTGCAGTCCGCGACCGTTTGACCGGTCAGGACAGCAGAGACCAAACAGGGCGCCCATGGGCGCCCTGTTTGCATGTGTTCACTTCACTGCGTCAGTGGTGACGAACCTGCATCGTCAGGGCGCTGCCGCTGTCACTGCGAAACTGCAGATCAAAGGGCTCGTGCCAGCTTCGCCTGTGCAACGTGTAGCGACTGCTGCGCATCAAGCCGAGCGGCAACCCCCCTGCACGCATCAACCAGTGAGGTGAGGTGAGCCCGGCATTTGCAAAAAGCAGCCCATCTTCCTGATCGAACAGCAGGGCCGCCATGGCAAAGGAGTGACGCAGGCCCGACTCCAGCAGTTGCAGATTGAGGTAATCCAGCAATCGGTGTGGCTGGGTCAACAGCAGGCTCTCCTGTTGCTGGTATTGGCGATAGGGGCCGTTCATCAGGGATCGCACCAAGGCACCACAGAAGGCCGCATCCACACCGAGGATGGGCAATTCCATCACCAGTACCAGCAGCTTGTCGTCCAGTTTGAAGGTATCCGGGATGAAGAGATTGCCCATGCCGGCAAAGGTGACCTGCCAGGGCCCCCACTCCTGCATGCCAGGGGGCGCCAACCAGGCGAGCAGCCGGCTGCTCGCCAGATCGTGGCCACGGAAGAAGTCGATGTGTTCCATCAGCTCCAGCTGCTGGCTCTGATGCCCGAGGTTTGTCAGGCATTGCTCGATGCTGCGGCGGATCTGCTCATAGTCATTCACCGGTTTGATGAAGAAGTCCCTGGCCCCCGCCCGCAGCGCACGCTCGATCGCAGCCATCTGATCCTGACCGGAGATGACGATGACGGGCACCTGTGGATAGCGGGCGGTGAGGCAGGCAATCACCTCATGGCCATCCATGTTCGGCATGTTCAGATCACACAACACCACATCGGGACGATAGAGCGCTGCGGCAGAGAGCCCCTCAATCCCGTCTTCTGCCTGAAAGACGCAGGCCCCGTCGTGCTCGAGATAAGATACCAGTGAGTGGCGAAAAACCGCTTCGTCTTCTACCACCAAGATCCGTAGTCCGGCTTTTGACATCTTGACAAAGCTCTTATTAGTCAAATGGTTATTTGAGCATTAAGACTAGATCATGGGCGCTGGATACCGCCACACAATATTGTCGAGCAGCGAGCCGGGCTGGCCTTGGTATCTGCCAAGCGTTTGAAATGGTCCGACTATTTTGATCGCCCCCTTGCGCAGAGATGGTCGGCAACCGTCGCCCGGCAGCCGTTATCTCGCAGGTCGGCACCATGATTTGTATGAGGCACCGCCATGAGGGATAATGCCCTCCACTCCAGATCGTGAAGCAGACCATGACGCCAGCCGAATACAGCGCCCTCGCCCATCCCAGACTCTCCCATCCGGCCCGCAGCCTCTATACCCTGCAACTGCGCCGCTTGGTGCTGGAAAATCGGCTGGCCCGACTTAACTATCCCGAGCTTGGCCGGGCACTGGCTGTCGTCGATCCGGGCAATCCCGGTGGTTTCAGCTATCAGGTCAACGCTCGCCAGCTGACCGAACTGCTCGACGAGCTGATGGAGGCCGAACTGCTTCAGGTCGAGGCCCAGGCTGACAGTGAGCACTACCACCAGTGCCCTTTCCAGTTGCCGTTGCTGAGCCAGCGGGTGCGCAGCCCCCTGCCGGCACGCCCGTTCCAGATGCACCTGCAGTGGCGTCCGGACGAAGAACTGCCTGCTCTCGCACGCCTGTGCGGGGTGATCGATGCCAGCTACAGCGAAGAGGATCTCGGGGAGTTCATCGCCTACTGGCTCGGCCGCCCCGAGGTGTTCGACTCCCAGCACCAGTGGATGTTGAAATTTATTCGGGCCCTCAAGAGTCGGCGCTACGCCCGCCGCCCGGCGACCGTGGTCACCGGGTACCAGCAGGTCGCGCCAGCCCCGGTAGAGGCTGGCCCGAGCCGCCGGGCGCAAGAGATGATCGATGAGGCCAAACGGCTGGCACAAGCTCAGGAGCCGGAGAATGATTGATACCAGGTGGCCACGAAGTGCACTATTGACCCCCTGCCCATCCAGCCATAGCCCTAGCAGAAGGAGAATTCCATGACAGATCCGCACGACCCGATGCGCCAGGCACTGGAAGAGATCGAGGCCAAACGCCAGAAAATCGCCAAGGCCAGACAGGAGCAACAGGCTCATGATCCCGAGCTCAAGCGTCACGTCAGCAGCCTGCAGGAACGTATTCTCCGACTGCGGGCCGCAACCGGCGGCAGCCAGTACGACTACGAGACCCTGCGCAAGGAGTACGACGCCAAGGCCAATGCCGAAGTGCGCGAGTTGCAGAAAGCCGCCCGCCAGGAGCGGATCCAGAAGCTGATCGCCCAGGCCGACCTCAATCCGGACTGGATCTTCGACAAGATGGATTCCGGTGACCCGGCCCTGCAATACCCCATCGAAACGGCCCGCTACTTCATCAGCGGTTTCGAGCACTGGGAGAAGAGTGGCGGGGGCTGCATGCTGATCTACGGCGATTACGGCACCGGCAAATCCACCCTGGCGGGCGCCGTGGCCCACGAGTTGATCGCGCGCCACCAGAAGTCGGTGATCTTCCAGCAGTGGGCCTCCATCGTGGACAGGCTCTTCTTCAACGTCATCCAGGATCAGGAGGAGCGCAACCAGTACCGCCGCGCCCTGGAAGAGGTGGACCTGCTGATCATCGACGAGGTGGCGGCCAACCGCGCCAAGATGGCCGAGAGTCAGTCCAGCTTCCTCGGCCACCTGCTGCGCCGTCGTCGCAACCTGTCCAAAAGCGTCATCATCATCACCAACCACAGCCCCCAGAGCCTGCATCAGGCCATCGGTGATTTCAGCTATGAGGCGATCAAGGCGTTCAATCCGGTGGACATCCACCTGAGCGGACCCAGCCGCCGTCCCAGCATCGGCCATTACAACGGTTGATCCCGTCGGGCCGGCGTCCCTGATGTCCGGCCCTTCATATCCCCTGCACCTCACAAATAAAAACCACTCTCATTTACAGAGAGCCATCCAGGCTCTAGGCTTGCTCTTTTGTTCGAGAGGGCCTGTCATGCCAACCACACTCATCTTCGGTGCCAGTCGCGGACTGGGCCGCGCCTTCACCGACCACGCACTGCAACTGGGCCACAGGGTCGTTGCCCTGGTGCGCCATGCCGACATGGCCAGCGAGCTGCATACCCTGGGAGTCGAGGTCGTCATCGGGGATGCCCTGGACCCCCAGGCCGTGGCCCAGGCTTGCCGCTTGGCGGACAGGGATGCCCGGGTAGTCTCCACCCTCGGCAGCTTTCGCCAGAGTGCACCGGTGGATTATCAGGGCAACCGCCATGTGATCGACGAGATGGAGCGCGTCGGGCTCAGCCGCCTGCTGCTTGTCACCTCCCTCGGTTGTGGCGACAGCTGGCAATACCTGCCCGAGCGGGCTCGCGCCGCCTTCGGACACGAGGTACGCCTCAAGAGCCTGGCGGAAAGCTGGCTGCAGACCAGCACCCTTGAGTGGACCATTTTACGCCCCGCAGGGTTGCAGGATGGAGAGCCCACGGGTCAGGCCATCCTGAGCCAGGGGCAAGAGAGGCATGGCCTGGTCAGGCGCCAGGATGTGGCGATACGGGGTTTGCAACTGCTCACCGACCAGGAGGCGTGCGGCCAGATCTATGCCATCGGCGATCCGGGTCTGAGTCAGCCATGACCCCTGTGAATGGCAACACGGTCAGCCCAGTGGCTGACCGTGTTGTTGCAAGGGGCCTAGTCGGTGGAAGACGCTGTCGCCCCATCATCCGGCCGCGTTGCAGGGCACGGTTGACGCCAGCGGAGCAACCAGCACGCCAGAGCGCCATACAGCAGTGCAAGCCCCCACAACTGCCACCAGTAGCGGGAGACCTGGGCAAAGTCGGCCCCCATCTGATTGAGGCGCAGGAATCCCTTGATGGCCGGCGTGCTCGGGGCCCACTGGGCCAGCCAGTTGAGGGGGGCCGGGATGAGCTCAAGGGGCCAGATAAAGCCGGCCAGGAAGACCAGCGGCAAAGAGGAGACAAGCACCACCTGGGTCGGTAGATCACGGCGGGTGAACAGGGCGCCGAGCACGATCCCGAGCCAGGTGGTGGCCAACAGGAACGGCAGGGTAAAGAGCCAGAGTTCGCCGGGTACAGCGGTGCGGGCAATACCGTAGTGATCGAAGCAGAAGCCGAAGAAGTAGGTCACCGGAAGGACGAAAAGAGCCCCCACCACCAGGGTGCGGGCCAGCAACAAGGCCGGCACGGGAGCATGTTGCCAGTAGCCTGACTCGCCACGGCGGCTGCGCTGGTTCTGGGTCGCCCCCAGGATGCCGGTCCCCATCAGCAACACCTGATGCAGGATCAGCACGAATACCGCAGGCACCACGTAGTTCACATAGCCCATGGTGGGGTTGAATACCGGCAGCACATTGAGGGCCACCGCGTTCCAGCCCATGGCGGCCTGGGGCAGCGCCTCACCCTGGCTCAACAGCCTGGCCACCTTCACCTGGGCGGCGAGCGTGCCCCCCGCCTGGGCCAGCCCTTCGGCAATGGTGCCATAGACCAGGAAGTAGGAGGCATCCCCGGCATAACCCAGGGTCACGCTCCTGCCCAGCATCAGATCCCGATAGAAGTGGCGGGGAATGTGCAAGATGCCGCTCGCCTTGCCGGTCAGCATCATCTGGCGGGCCTCGTCGAGCGAACCGGCACGGGCCACCAGTTTCACCTGCGCCGTGGCATCGGCCATGAACTCCAGCTGGCGGGAGAGCTGGCTGCCATCCTCGTTGACCACCACCACGGGCTCTTCCCTGGGCAATTGGTGCAGGTAGGGCTGGGGGTAGAGGAAGGAGTAGAAGAAGACGCCGCCAAACAGGGTCAGCATGATGGCGCGATCCGCCAAGAGGGTGCGCAGCTCAAGGCGCACCAGATCCCAGAATCCCATCATGGCCTGGACTCCTCATGGGGCAGGGCCGCGCCCGACGGCGCCCGGTAGCGGTGTACCACCAGCAGCAGGGGCAGCAGAAACAGCAGCAGGGCCCCGAGCTGGGGCAGGGCTGCCGTCAACGGTTGACCGTAGTTGGTTTGCCCGATCTGCAGTTCCACATAGTGGGAGATGGGCAGCAGGCTGCGCCAGAACTGGGCCACATCCCCCATGGCGCTGACCGGAAAGGTGACCCCCATGAAGGCAAATCCCGGCGCCGTGTAGGCGCCGGCCAGAGAGAGCGCCCGCGCCGGATCCCGGATGATGCCGTAGAAGAAGGCCCCCATGGTGACGCAAGCGGCCGACGCCAGTCCCAGCCCCGCCGTCAGCACCAGCCAACTGCCTTGCATGGGGTACCCAAGCCCCTTGAACAGCAGCAGACTCCACGCCAGACCCCACCCCCAGCCGATGAGCACGTGGGGCAGCAGGGTACGCCAGAGGCCGAACCAGACCCCTCTGGTGGTCCAGTCCAACCCGAGGCGATCGGTGCGGGCCAGGGCGTTCAGGCCATAGAGCACAACCAGGATCTGCCACACTGCAGGCAGCAGGGCGCTCAGCAGAAACTGGGCGTAGCTGGAATTGATGTTGTAGAGCGCGGTAACCTGGCTCGCAATGGGTACGGATTGTCCCAGGGCACCGGGCAGCGTCTTGCCGCCGGCCATGGCCTCCAACACCCCTACCTGACCATTGAGAGTTCCCACCACCTGGGCCAGTGCGGAGTTGACCAGCTTGGCAATCAGGATGAACTGGCCATTGTTGAACACGGTCACCCTGGGTTGGGTCCCCTCGCGGGCATCCCGCTCCAGGTGATGGGGGATCACCACCAGGGCATAGATGTCTCCCCCACGCAGCGCCCTGGCCCCCTCGTCGATGGCGTCAAACTGCTGCGCTATCTTGAGCCCGGCGGAGCCATCGAGAGAGAGCGCCAGTTGTCGGGAGAGGGTGCTGCGATCCAGATCCACCAGACCGACCTTGAGATCCCGCGCCAGGCCGGCTGAAAAGATCCAGCACAGGATCCCTATCAGCACCAAGGGGACCCAGCTCGCCAGCGCCCGGCCGAACGGGTCCTGCCAGAGCAACCGCCATTCGCGCCCCATCAGAGCTCGACCAGCACGCTCATGCCGACCCGCAGCCCGTCAACCGGCTGCAAGGGGCGCGCTTCCACCTGGAAGCTTTTCATGTCGAACCCCTGGCGGGTGTCGGTGGCACGCCAGGTGGCGAAATCCCCCATCACGGCCACATGGGTCACCTTGAAGCGCACCAGCTGATCCCCCAGGCCGGGAATACGGGCATCAAACTCGGTACCGACCGGGAACCTTGGCAAGAGGTCCTCACGGACATGGAACTGGGCCCAGGCATCCTTCATGTCGAGCAAGGTCACCACAGGGAAGCCCTGGGGAGCCAGCTCGCCACTACGCAACAGCACCTGGGCAACTTCCCCCTCGTGGGGGCTGGCGATGCGGGTATCGGCCAGATAGGCTTCCACTTCCGCCACTCCGCCAGCCGCCATCTTGGCCTGCTCGCGGGCCGCTATCTTGGTCTCTTCCCGCGCCCCTTCCAGTGCCATCTGGTATTGCTGCCAGGCCATGCCCTCGCTGTACTTCGCCGCCTGCCAGGCCGTCCAGGCCTCGTCACGCTTTTGCAGCGACATCACGCCATCCCGATGCAGGCTGGCAATGCGCTCGTAGGTTTTGCCATGAAGCAGGGCAGCCGCCTTGGCCTGTTGCCACTGATCCTTGGCGGCCGCGATCTGCTGCACTCGCGCCCCCTTCTCGGCCTCTTCGGCCATGGCACCCGCCGCGGCCTGCCCGGCCTTGGCCTGACTCAGCTTGGCCTCGATCTCCGGGCTCGCCAGAGTGAACGCCAGTTGGCCCCTGGCCAGTTGATCCCCCTTCTTCACCAGCACCTCGTCGATGCGGCCCGCCACCTTGGAAGAAACCGAATATTGCTGCGCCTCTATCTGCCCCTGCAGACGCACCGGCTCCGGCTGATAGGCCAGCCAGAAGCGCCAGCCAAGCCAGAGCACAAGCAATACCAGCGCCAGTGGCAGCAGCCAGGGCTTGCCCTGGCTCATCTTCTTCTTGATGGGGGGATGACTCATGAATTCACCTCGGCAAACGGGCGACCCTTGACGGTCGAAACGGACATGAATAACGGAGTGGAAGAGCGCGCGATCATGAGTTCACCTCGATCGCCTGGCCATGCTGATACTGGTTGAAACTGTTCATCTGACCGGAGAGTGCCAACAAGCGGGCCAGGGAGATCACGTATTGATAGGCAGCGGCGGCGCGCTGGGTCTTGACCCCGGCAAGCTGGGTCTGGGCATCGACCACATCAAGGGAAGTGGAGAGCCCCTGACCGAATGCCTTGTCACGCAACCGCACGTTCTCCTCGGCCAGCTCCTGGGTCGAGGAGAGAGAGTGATACTCCTCCAGTCCCTGGGCAGCCTCGCGCCAGGTCTTCTCGACCAGCAGCTCCAGATCCTGGCGGGTCTTGGCTTGCAGCAGGTTGACCTGGAGTTCGGCGCTCTTGGCTGCCTGGACTGTCTCGGAGCGGCCATCACGACTCACCAGCGGCATGCTGACCCCGACACCAACCAGCCAGTCCGGTGTGGTCTTGGAGACAATGGAATCATCTTCATAGAGGTTGTAGTTGCCGAACAGGAAGAGCTCGGGGGCGTACTTGCCCTTCTCCAGCTTGATCATCCCCTGGGCCTGCTCCTTCTTGGCCGTCAACAGCTTGAGACCGGGATGCACCGACAGGGTCTCCTCCACGAAGGGAGACAAGGCTGGCATCCCTTCGTTGATGAAGAGGGCGGTATTGGGCTCCGCCTGCTTGAGCTTGAGCATGTGGCCGAGCGCTAGCTGGGCGATCTCCAGGCTGCGCTTGGCCTTCTGGGTATCGATACGTGCCCTGTCATAGGCAGACTGGGCCGAAAGGCGCTCCACCTTGGCGATCTGCCCCTGGGCTTCGAGCTTCTTGGCATTATCCAGATGGTGTGCCAGTCCCTGCTCGATCTCCTGCTTGGTCTGCACCACCTGCGCCGCCAGCACCACCCCGAAGTAGGTCTGGGAGAGGCTCTCGAAGGTGGACTGCTGTTTGAGCACCAGCAACTGCTCAGCCTCGCTCACTTGGGCCTGACGAATATCCTGGGCCGCATCGATGCGCCCGCCGGTAAAGAGCGGCCATAGCATCTTGACCGAACTGGTCACCACGTTCTGCTTGGTGAGGGGGGTGACGAAATCGCTCGGGCTGAGGTTGAGTGCCTGCATCACAGGCCCCAGCACCTTGCCGAATTCCGGATGATTGGCGATGGGGTTGAGATCCAGCATGTCCAGCTCCATCGGCTGATCGAGATGGGTATAGCTGGCCCCCACATCCACCTTGGGCAGGTACATGGCCTTGGCCGCCTCCCGCAGTTGCTGGGCCCGCTCCACCCCGGCCTGCTCTGCCGCCAAGCCGTCATCCTGCTGGATGACCCGGCTCCAGGCCTCGGTAAAGCTGACCGTCTGCGCCTGAGCCGACCCCAGCACGATACCCAGCAGGCATGGGCAGAGCGACTTGATGAACTTTACCGTCATACATCCCCGATCCGTTTGTAATGAAATTGTGTAGAGTCTTTGCTCAATTCAGGCCCGCTATCATAGCCTAAACCGGCTTGAGAGGGAGACTCACAAATCACCATCCCCCTCACTCGCGCCCTCCTGACCATGGTCACAGACAATATGTCCGATTTTCAAGCACTCCTGAATTTGCAAGCCTTGGCGCGACGTTTTTTTCAGAAAAAAATGGCTGACGCTCAAATACTAACCTTTTCTCCTGACTAAAAAATGCGTAATATACGCCGCCCTAAGCCGATGGTAACCGTGGAATGCAGATAGGTCCCCACACGCTTGAAACTCCCCTGATCGTGGCCCCCATGGCCGGTGTAACAGACCGACCATTTCGTGAACTTTGTTTACGTTTGGGAGCCGGTATGGCCGTTTCCGAGATGCTGCTGGCCAACCCGGATGTCTGGGATACCCAGAAAACCCGGATGAGAATGGATCACTCTGCTGAAGGCGGCTTGCGATCGGTCCAGATTGCCGGTGCCGACCCCGAGATGATGGCGTTTGCTGCCCGCTACAACGTGGAGCAGGGCGCTCAGATCGTCGACATCAACATGGGATGTCCGGCAAAAAAAGTGAATAAGAAGCTGGCAGGTTCCGCCCTGCTGCGTCAGCCAGACCTGGTCAGATCCATCTGCCGGGCCGTGGTGGATGCGGTGGAAGTACCTGTCACCTTGAAGATCCGCACAGGATGGGATCCGGATAACCGCAATGGCGAGGAGATCGCCCGAATCGCCGAAGATTGCGGTATCGCGGCCCTTGCCGTGCATGGTCGTACCCGTGCCTGCCTCTACAAGGGCGAAGCGGAGTACGACACTATCAGGGCGATTAAGCAGGCCGTATCGATTCCTGTTGTCGCCAATGGCGACATCGATAGCCCGGAGAAAGCCCGGTATGTCCTCGACTATACCGGTGTCGACGCCGTGATGATCGGCCGTGCTGCGCAAGGACGACCCTGGATTTTCCGGGAAATCCGCCATTTTCTTGAAACGGGCACCAAGCTGCCGCCTCCCGACAGGGAAGAGGTTCGCACCCTGATGAACGAGCATGTCACCAATCTGCACCAGTTTTACGGTGCCTATCTGGGAGCGCGCATTGCCCGTAAACACGTGGGCTGGTATCTGGATGAAGAAGAGGCGGGCCGAGAATTCCGTAAGCACTTCAATGCCCTGGATTGTGCAGACGCACAACTCGAGGCACTCGAAGCGTATTTCGATGGATTAGGTTAACGCATAACTAAAGAGCCGACCGAATATGTTCGAACAAACCCTGACTTCTGATGCATTGGTAACAACTACTCACAATCACGCTGCCGAGCCGACCCAACGCCCCCTGCGTGACTCTGTGCAACAGGCCCTGCGTAACTACCTGGCCCAGTTGAACGGTCAGGAAGTGATTGATCTGTACGATATGGTTCTCTCCGAAGTCGAAGCTCCCATGCTGGACGTGATCATGCAGTACACCCGTGGCAACCAGACTCGCGCCGCCGTGATGATGGGCATCAACCGCGGTACCCTGCGCAAGAAACTCAAGCGTTACGGCATGAACTGATCCCGGTCATTCTGCTGCAGTGCAGACGAAGGCGTATCCCAGCGATGGGATACGCCTTTTTCTATGCCCGGTGTTTACCTGCTCACTCCACCGCCAGCTTGATACCGAGCCCCACGAACAGCCCCCCCATCACGCGATTCAGCCAGGTGGCCACCCGGGCGGGCAGTCGCACCTTGCGGCTTGCAAACGCGGTGGAAAACGCCAGCAGATGGCACCAGATCATGCCGTTGAGATTGAAAATGCAGCCCAGTACGATAAACGCCATCGCCTTTTGCGGTGAGGCGGGATCGATGAACTGGGGCACAAAAGCGAGAAAGAAGAGCGCCACCTTGGGATTGAGGACATTGGTGAGCAACCCCTGCCGAAAGATGCGCCCATAAGAGAGCGCAGGCAGCACCACAGCCCCATCCACAGACGTTGAAGTACCACTCTGCCAGAGCATGGACACGCCGAGATAGACCAGATAGAGCGCCCCCATCAGCTTGATGACGGCAAACAGCTCGGCAGAGGCACTCAACAGGGCAGACAGTCCCAGCGCTGCCGCCAACACATGCACCATGGTACCTGTCCCGATACCCAATGCCGCCATGGACCCTGCACGCCATCCCTGGGAGCCGCTGCGCAGCATGATGAGCAGAGAGTCAGGCCCAGGCATCATGTTCAACAGCAGGCCAGAAACGACAAACAACGCCAGATCGTGGATCCCCAACATACACAGCTCCTTGTACATGAAAGAAACAGTCTATGGATCCAGCCTTCCTTGTCATCCCCCGCAGCGGCAATAGTGATCATCGACGAATGGAATAGCTGAGCAGCTCAAGCATTACAAACTCTCAGATCCAGTAGCAGGGAGGAATGGGGAGACTTGAAAATGAAGAGATGAACATCGAGATATCGAGTGTTCGGCAGCCCCGCTGGAGCAATCACAAAGAAGGGGAAACGGTCTAACGGTAATAACTGGAACCAGAGCCAAGGCTGCAACACGCTGAATTTCAGGCAATAAAAAACCCCGCTCAGATGAGCGGGGTTTCTTGTATTGGGTGCCTGGCAGTGTCCTACTCTCGCATGGCGAATGCCACACTACCATCGGCGCTA
>NZ_JAPCJD010000071.1:0-22032 GCF_027707845.1 Aeromonas sp. QDB14
GGGGTGACGTGAGCGCGTTAAGGATCAGGGTGTTCACGTTGGCCGGAATGGCTGTTCAACTTCGCCGGAATACGCAATTACCACATCCCGTGGTGTTCCTGCGTCATCCTGACTGATAACCATCCTGGCTATCACGCGTCATCTTGAAGCTGTTCCTGACCGCGTCTTGCGGTGTCCTTTCATCCTTGATGAGCGACAATCCGTGCCACTCAACCTCATCCCGAGGTATCCAACTACCGCATCCTGCGGTTGTCCTGTCGATCCTTGTGATAACCATCCTAGCTATCAACCCCATCCCGAGGTGTTCCTTGCCCACATCCTGCAGGCTATTCCTTGTTTATGCGCTGATTCTGCATCCTGCCGAATCAGCTCGTCCTTGTGAGACCCATACTAAGGCAATTACGGGCTCGAACAAGGTGTGCATTCGGCTTGGGTTCCGTGACATGCGGTGCAGAAATGGGCTTGTGTGGAATATTATCTACGTTTATCAGTTACTTAGATAGTTTCCATGGAAAGCATACCCAGTGCGGGATGGCTTCACGTACGGTTCAACACTGAGGGGTCTTACAGGGGGAATGGCAGATCTCTTACAAGCAGAAATCGGTAGGAAAACGATGGTACAGCCGCTTCAATCAGGGGTGTAAGAGTTCAAAATTAATTGAATACTTATGCTTTAAAAGTAGACAAAAGCCGAGATAAATCTCGGCTTTGTATTGTCTGCTGGTTTCTTTAGCTGACCCTTGTCCCAGGAGTCGGGTAGGCCTTGCGCAGTGATTCGGGTGCAAGTACCTCCAGGTTGCCGCTCATGTTGTTCAGCCAGGAGCGGAACTCGGGCGTATCCTGCACTTCGGTCTCCACCACCACGCTGCGCTTGTCGTAACGGGTCATGCGCGGGTTATGCCCCGGGATTTGTCCATCGATCAGGGTCGGGCAGTTGGCATCGATGCGCCCGACGAAGCGGATCGGACCGCTGACGTCCTGATAACCCTGGTCGCGGATCAGCTTCTGGATATTGAAGTCCTTCGGCTGGGTCGCGCTGAAGTTGGTCAACTCCACGTTCTTGATGTGATCGAACGGGATGCCGTAGACCTTGGGATCCAGCTCGGAGAGGGTACAGAGCAGGATGGGGCCATCGGGTTGGTTCAGGATGCCGAGGGGATTGATGCGGTCATAGCAGAGCCAGACAGTACGCTCCTTGATGACACGCTGGATCTCGGCGCTGAATTTGCGACCACGCCAGAGGGCGTCGCGGATCAGGGTGCTGCGGCGGATCTCCGGATTGCCGGCGAAGGGGCGAGGTGACTGGTGCACGCTCTCCAGCCAGCGCTCGGCCAGTTCGCTCTGGCTGTCGCGGATCACCTGACCAGCCTTGTCGATCAGCGGGTTCAATTCGGTCAGCACGCTTGCCGGCAACAGTTGGCTTGCCTGGTCGCTCCAGGTTTTCAGGGCCACTGCCAGCGAGAGCGGCATGATGTTGGCAAAGTCATTGAGACCATGGCGCTCGAAGCACCAGCCATGAGGCTTGCTGCGCTCATCGGAGGTGAGGTCGAACAGTCCCATGCCGGACATCTCTTCCAGATCCCGTTGCACGGTACGGAGACTGACGTGAATGCCTTCCTCTTCCAGTTTTACCTGGAGTTGGCTGGCGGTCAGCTTGTAAGGGCGGTGCGGGATGCAACGCGCCAAGGTCAGTTGTCGTAACAGCTTCTTACTCATGGTGCATGCCTTCACTGGTTTAGCGTTGAGTGTATCCTAGCCATGGCCTGCGACAGTCTATGTCGCAAGTTTTGCTGCGACAACTGTCGCCATTTTCATACATGAAGAATCAAGCCATTGATAAATAAAACAAAACAACAAGCAAAAGGGGTTGTTTGAGCCCTTTTTTTATTGAAAACAAGCCTTGCGAGAATGCTTGCGACCAGGGTGACTGGAAGGAAATGGAAGCAATATGGAGGGGGAGGTGGGAAGGAGGTGAGGGACGGGCCCCCACCTCGACACGTCGTTATGCCAGCCAGGACCAGGCTGATTTGGTGATGGCTGCGCCCACCATGTAGCCGAATACTGCGAGAGCGGCCACTCCGGCCACCAGCTTCTGACCGCGGGCAGGGCGCTTGAGCGCCATGACGCCCAGGCCGATGTAGATCACCAGGGCAATCAGCTTGGCCATCAACCAGGGCTGCTGGCCAGGGCTCATCTGCAGGGCCACCGCCAGCAGCACGCCAAACAGCAGCAGGAAGGTGTCGTTGATGTGGGGCAGCACCTTCAACCATTTCTGTTGCAGCCGCCCGCTGCCCGCCAGCGCCAGGCTCCAGCGGTAGAGGAAGAGCAGCAGGCTGACCAGGGCCAGGGTCATGTGAAGGTGTTTGAGCATGGGGTAATAGGCAATCATGTTGCTTCCTTGTCGTTGTCGGGCAGACCGCTGTTCCATTGATGGGCGTGGGTACGCTCCTGTCCTTCCTGATCGTCTTGCAGCAGGTCGGAGAGGATGTCGCGGTATTGCAGGCTCTTGTTGATATAGGTGTGCTCGTCGTCCAGGTAGTTGACCTGTTCCCGCAGCAGCCGGTTGTCATACTGCTTGAACATCTGCCCCGCACGCCAGGCCTGATTGGCCCTGAATCCCAAGAGGGTGAGTGCTTCTACCCCAAGATCCACGGCCGACCCCAGGGTTTCGCGGTGCACGCTGTCTATCCCGTGGCGCAGGATCTCGTGGGCATGGGGTCTGTCCTGGGCACGGGCCAGTATTCTGAGGTGCGGGAAGTGCTTTTTCACCATCTCGATCACTTCGAGGGAGGTGGCCGGATCATTGAGGGAGAGCACCAGCAGTTTGGCCTTGTGGGCGCCGGCCGCGTGCAGCAGGTCGAGTCGGCTGGCATCCCCATAAAACACCTGGTAGCCGTACTTTCTCAGCATCTCTATCTGGCTGGCATCCTGCTCCAGGATGGTGGTGCCAATACCGTGGCCGTGGAGCAGACGCCCCACTATCTGACCGAAGCGACCGAAGCCCGCGATGATGACCGGGTGTTCCACCAGCTCGGGCTGTTCGTGTTCGGGGGTGTCGCTCTGGTTGCGGTAGTCGAACCAGGGCTGGATCACCCGATCGTTGAGGATAAGCAGCAGCGGTGTCAGCGCCATGGAGAGGGCGACGACCAGAGTCAGCAGTGAGATGGTGCTGCCCGGCAGTACCTTGTTCTGGGCGGCGAACGAGAACAGCACGAAGGCGAACTCACCGCCTTGGGCCAGGGCCAGGGCGAAGGTCCAGCGCTGGTTCGGGGAGAGGCGAATGACAAAGCCGAGCCCCATCAGCACCAGCCACTTGAGCACCATCAGACCGATCACCAGTGACGGGATCAACAGGGGATGGGCGGCAAAGAGGCTGAAGTCGATGCCGGCACCCACCGACATGAAGAAGAGGCCGAGCAGCAGCCCCTTGAACGGCTCAATGTCCGCTTCCAGCTCGTGGCGGTATTCGCTGTCCGCCAGTACCACGCCGGCGAGGAAGGAGCCGAGGGCGGGGGAGAGGCCGACGGATTCCATGAGCACGGCGATGGCGATCACCAGCAGCAGGGCGGCAGCGACGAAGATCTCCCGCATGTGGGACTGGGCGATGGCGCGAAACACCGGCCGCATCAGGTAATGGCCACCTAGCACGATGCCGGCGATGGCGGCCACCACCAGCAGGCCGTGCTGCCAGCCTGCCAGCTCCGAGCTGCCGCTGCTGGCGACCGGCGCGATGGCCAGCAGCGGCAGGATCGCCAGGATGGGGATGACGGCGATGTCCTGGAACAGCAGCACGGCGAAAGCGGAGCGGCCGCTCTCGCTCTGCATCAGTTTGCGCTCCTGCAGGCTCTGCAGCACGATGGCGGTGGAGGAGAGCGCAAGAATGAGACCGATGGCGAGCCCCTGCTGCCAGGGCAGACCCAAAAGATAACCCACCCCGGTCAGGGCGACACTGGTGAGCAGCACCTGCAGACCACCGGTGCCGAGGATGGGCCCTTTCAGTTGCCACAACAGGGCCGGGCGCAGCTCCAGACCGACCAGAAACAGCATCAGCACCACCCCGAACTCGGCGAAGTGCATCACGTCTTTCTGCTCGCCCACCAGACCAAGCAGGAAGGGACCTATGATGATCCCCGCCAGCAGGTAGCCAAGGACAGAGCCCAGCCCCCACCGCTTGGCCAGCGGGACGGCGATCACCGCCGCCGAGAGGTAGATCAGGGCATCAAACAGCAATCCATGTCCCATCAGCGGCTCCTCCTTAACACGATGAATGCCGGTGAGGGCTGGCCGGGCCTGCGCCCGGATCGAGTGTGTGTCATGGGAGTACCCCCAGCAGATCGCGCAGATAGGGGCTCTCGGCCAGCTGGGCCGGGGTCAGCTGCTCGTCACGCAGGGCACACAGCAGTTGGCGATAGTCCTGGCCGCAGCGGCGCAGCGCCTCGGGATCCTCGAGTTTGTGGAAAGAGTGCAGCACGAAAGGGGGCAGCCAGAGCATGCCGCACAGCTGTGCGGTCTGCTGGAAGGGGAGCAGGAAGTCGAGCAGCGGGCGCTGGTTGTAGCCGGCGCGGCAGTAGGATTCGGGGCCGCCCCCCGTGGTGATGGCGCTGAGCCACTGCTTGCCGCTGAGGGCGTGGGCCTCGGGGCCGTAGGCATAGCCGTACTCCAGCACCAGGTCCATCCACTCTTTCATGATGGCCGGGCAGGAGTACCAGTAGAAGGGGTGCTGGAAGACGATGATGTCGTGTTCCGCCAGCAGGGCCTGTTCCCGTTTCACGTTGATGAACATGTCCGGATAGCGCTGGCAGAGATCGTGTAGGGTGATCCCCTCCAGCCCCTCGATGGCATGCAGCAGCTGCTTGTTGGCCCGGGAACTCTGCAGCGCCGGGTGTGAAAAGATGACCAGAATGCGTTTCATGGGATTCCTGAAGAGGGTCTGCAGCCGGCACATGCGACAGATTGTGAGCTGAAACGTTATCAAGAAGCTCCCTGGCCCGCCAGTTCCGGGATCAGTGCGCGCAGCGCCGGATTCAGGGTCTGGTGGGCGGGGTAGCAGAGGCCGATGCGGCGGAACATCCGGGGGCCGCTCACGGGCAGGGTGCACAGGCCCGCTTCGTCCTCCACCAGCCCGTCGGGCAGGAAGCTGATGCCCACCCCGGCCAGCACCAGCGCCATCACCAGCCCCTTGCTCTCGGCCTTGGCCACCAGATTGAGGGTGAGCCGGTCACAGGCCAGCAGGCCTATGGTTTGCTGATGGGCTTCGCAGGGTGGGCACTCAATAAAATCATAATGTTGCAACTCAGCCAGCTCGATACGCGCCCTGCCCGTAAGAGGATGTCCCCTGGGAACGCACAGCACGTACTCCTCTTCCCAGAGCGGCAGGAAGATCTCGTCCTCCCGGCGCAGGGCATCCAGGGTCAGTCGGCAGTCGGCCGGAGTGCCGTAATCGGAGAGGGTGAGATCCAACTCGGGCAGCACCCCCTGCACCCGCCGAAGCAATCCCGCCAGCCGACGGCGGCTGAGGTCGGGCATGATGGCCATGTTGAGTCTCGCACGCGTCGCCTTCTGGCGAAACAGGGTCGGCAGGCGACGCGCCTCTTCCACCAGCTTGACGGCGTGGGGATAGAGATAGTGGGCCGGATCCTTCGCTTCCACCCCCTTCTTGCCCCGGATGAAGAGGCTGTCCCCCAGGCTCTCTTCGAGCTGGCGAAGGCCGGCGGAGAGGGAGGGTTGGCTCACGTGGCAGCGGGCTGCCGCCGCCGTGATGTTCTTCTCTTCATAGATGGCGATGAAGAAGCGCAGCAATCTCAGGTCCAGCATGGGGATACCATAGTTAATTCAGATGATAACCAGCGGAAAACTATATTTATCGCCGATGGATGTAGCGACTATAGTGACTGGGTTCCGTGCTGGCCAGCCCTTGTTTGACGCCCATTTCAACGCATCAGAAGGAAAACTCCATGTCCAAGTCCCTCGTGGTGATCACCGGCGCGTCCGCCGGGATCGGTGCCGCCATTGCCCGCGCCTTCTCCGCCGCCGGCCATCCGCTGCTGTTGCTGGCCCGCCGGGTCGAGCCCATGCAGGCGCTGAACCTGCCCGATACCCTCTGCATCGGGGTCGATGTCACCGACACCGCCGCCATGAAGGCCGCCGTGGCGCAGGCGGAGGCGCAATTCGGCCCGGTGGGATGTCTGGTCAACAATGCCGGCGTCATGCTGCTGGGACAGGCCGACGTGCAGGATCCCGCCGAGTGGCAGCAGATGCTCAACATCAACGTGATGGGGGTTCTGAATGGCGTGCATGCGGTACTGGCCGGCATGAAGGCCCGCCGCAGCGGAACCATCATCAACATCAGCTCCATCGCCGGTCGCAAGACCTTCCCGAACCATGCCGCTTACTGCGCCACCAAGTTCGCCGTTCACGCCCTGACCGAGAATATCCGGGAAGAGGTGGCCGATGTCGGCGTGCGGATGGTGACCATCGCTCCGGGCGCGGTGGAGACCGAGCTGCTCAGCCACACCACGGACGAGCGCATCAAGGCGGGCTATCACGACTGGAAGGATCAGATGGGAGGCGTCATTGCACCCGAGGTGATCGCCGACGCCGTGCTCTACGCCTGGCACCAGCCGGCCAACGTCTGCGTGCGGGAGATCGTGCTGGCAGCCACCCGTCAGCAACCCTGATGCAAACGGGGGAGGGGTTGACCCTCCCCCTGGGCCAAGGGTTACCATAGGCCCTCTTTCGTCATTGAGCCGTCTCATGGTCCTGACCCGTCGCCAACTCGCTCGCGCCCGCCGCTGGCTCCCCCTGTGGAGTCTGGTGCTGGTGCTGATGTCGTTTGGCAGCCGTGCGGCCACCGATCTCTGTACCCTGACGCCCCATTGCAGCCAGAGCGAGCGTACCCTGGAAAAAGCCATGCCCTGCGGCAGCTTCACCTCGGCGCTCGCCATGACGGTGCTCACCAGCGACAGCCTGACGGTTGCCCGGCTTGAGCCCGACAGGCCGACATACCTCTCTCCCTCTCTGTTCATGCCGGAGGCGCCCCTGAAGCGTCTCGAGCGTCCGCCCCGTCACCACGGCTGAGTCGAGTTTCCCTTTCCGGGCATTTCTTCTTAACCGAGGTGAGATATGTACAAGTCCCTGTTACTGGCCGTGCTGGCCGGTACCGTCAGTTTTTCTGCTCTGGCAACCGGGCAGATGACCGTCTACAAGTCCCAGTATTGCGGTTGCTGCAAGACCTGGATCAAGCACATGGAAGAGAACGGCTTTGAGGTCAAGGTCGTGGAAACCGAGCAGCTTGACCCGATCAAGCAGCAGCATGGCATCACCCCGCAGCTGGCCTCCTGCCACACCGGGGTGGTGAACGGCTATGTGGTGGAGGGGCATGTGCCCGCTGCCGACGTGCAGAAGCTGCTCAAGGAAAAACCGGCGATCCGCGGTCTGACCATTCCGGGGATGCCCCAGAGTGCGCCGGGCATGGATATTCCGGGTCAGCCCTATCAGGTGCTGAGCATCAGTGACGAGGGCGCGACCAAAGTCTGGTCGAGCTACCCCGGCTGATGGATGCTGACCGTGAGCAGACACACTTCCATCATGTGAGGCACACCTGAGCGAACCCGTGTCGCTCACGGTCAGGGAGGAGGGCCGCCATCGCGAGATGGCGGCCCTTTTTCGTCGATTTGGGGGGGAATGTCCGTGGAGCCCTTGCAACCCCGGGCGACAAGGGGCAGATTGATCGCCAATTTTTATTTTCTCAGGGACGCTTTTCCCAATGCCTGCCGGTGTGCCGTCTGGATGCGTGCAGCACCAGTGGGAGGGGCGGCCCTGTGACAGCGCAAAGGATGCGACATGTTCACCTTTTCCCAGGGGTTGCTGCTGGCTTGCTTGCTTGCTGCGCCCTGTTCCCATGCCAACGAAGAGTCCGCCATGCCTACAAGCGATACTTCCACCCAGCCTGTCATTGTCCCCCCGGTGGCTGCCAAGCACCCCCATACCCTGAAAAAACACGGGGACACGCGCGTCGACAACTACTACTGGCTGCGTGACGACGAGCGGCAGAAGCCCGAGGTGCTGGACTATCTCAAGGCAGAGAATGCCTACACCGAGGCCATGCTCGCACCGATCAAGCCGCTGCGCGAGCAGCTCTACAAGGAGATGGTGGCCCGCATTCCCCAGCAGGACGAGTCTGTCCCCTATGTGAAGAACGGCTACCGCTATCAGACCCGTTACGAGCCGGGCAAGGAGTACGCCATCTACTCCCGCAGCAAGGTGGAAGGGGACGGGGCCTCCGCTCTGCTGCTGGATGGCAACCAGCGCGCCGAAGGCCACGAGTTCTATGCCCTGGGGGCGCTCGAGGTGAGCCGCAACAACCGCTGGCTGGCGGTGGCGGAAGATTATCTCTCCCGCCGTCAATACAGGATCCAGTTCCTCGATCTGGAGAGCGGCGCCTGGGCTGCCGACACCCTCGAGAACACCTCCGGCAACCTGGTGTGGGCCAACGACAGCAAGACGGTCTTCTACGTGCGCAAGCACCCCAAGACTCTGCTGCCCTACCAGGTCTATCGCCACGAGCTGGGCACGGATCCCGCGAAGGATACCCTGATCTACGAGGAGAAGGACGACTCCTTCTATGTGAGCCTCTACGCCACCACCTCGGAAGATTTCATCGTCATCTCCCTCTCCAGCACCACCACCAGCGAGGCGCGCCTCATTGATGCCAATGTGCCGGGCCAGACGCCACGCCTGTTCCTGCCCCGTCAGGTGGATCACGAATACAGCCTGGATCACTACCGCGGCCGCTTCTATGTGCGCTCCAACAAGGACGGCAAGAACTTCGGCCTCTATGAGACCAAGGAGAGCCCGGTGGATCGCTGGAAGGCGGTGATCGCCCCCAATCCGGACGTGCTGCTGGAGAGCTATGCCCTGTTCAGGGACTGGCTGGTGCTGGAGGAGCGCAGCCAGGGGTTGACCCGGTTGCGTCAGGTCAACTGGCAGAGCGGCGAACAGAAGGAGATCGCCTTCGACGATCCCGCCTATGTCACCTGGCTTGCCTACAACCCGGAGCCGGACACCAGCGCCCTGCGCTATGGCTACTCCTCCATGACCACGCCGTCCTCCACCTATGAGCTCGACATGGACAGCGGCAAGCGGACTCTGCTCAAGCAGCAGCCGGTGGCGGGCTTCGTGCCTGCGCAATATGCCAGCGAGCGGCTCTGGATCACCGCCCGTGACGGCGTAGCCGTGCCGGTGTCGCTGGTCTATCGCAAGGACAAGTTCAAGAAGGCAGGGGGTGGTGCAGGCACCAATCCCCTGCTGGTCTACGGCTATGGCTCCTACGGCGCCAGCATGGACCCGGACTTCAGCAGCTCACGCTTGAGCCTGCTGGACCGGGGCTTCGTCTACGCCATCGCCCATATCCGGGGTGGCGAGGAGCTGGGCCGCACCTGGTATGAAGAGGGCAAGCTGCTCAAGAAGCAGAACACCTTCAACGACTTCATCGACGTGACCGAGGCGCTGGTGGCGCAAGGCTACGGCGCCAGGGATCAGGTCTATGCCATGGGAGGCAGCGCCGGCGGCCTGCTGATGGGGGCCGTCATCAACCAGGCGCCCCAGCTCTATCGCGGCGTGGTGGCCCAGGTGCCCTTCGTCGACGTGGTCACCACCATGCTGGACGAGTCCATTCCCCTCACCACAGGGGAGTATGACGAGTGGGGCAACCCGAACAAGAAGCGCTACTACGACTACATGAAGGCCTACAGCCCCTACGATCAGGTCAAGGCCCAGGCCTACCCGAATCTGCTGGTGACCACGGGGCTGCACGACTCCCAGGTGCAGTACTGGGAGCCGGCCAAGTGGGTGGCCAAGCTGCGTGAGCTGAAGACGGACGACAACCAGTTGCTGCTCAGCACCGACATGGAGGCCGGTCATGGCGGCAAGTCGGGCCGTTTCAAGGCCTATGAGGACATCGCCCTAGAGTTCGCCTTCATTCTGGAGCTGGCTGGCAGCAAGGCGTGATGGCCGGGCCCAAATGAAATCAGCTTGTTACCAAACCCCGTTCCGGCAGCCCCGGATCGGGGTTTTTGCATCTTGGCGACAAAAGCGTCATTAACGTCGTGTTTATGCTGTTCAGTAAGCACTTCGCAATATAACGGACCAGGTTTCTAATCCTTGCCAGTCAAGGGTTGCGAAAGAATCTGGGCGTGCTTTTTATTGCTTCCCTTTGATAGTTCATGTAATTAATCTGCCCTTGAGAAATTAATGATCCGCTTCAAACTTCTCGCTATTTAAATCCGCCATTTTGCTGTTTTGTTTGATTTATGTTGGTGTTATGTGCTTAATCGGGGCGTTAATGCTTTTGAACTGACCCGTTTCTGGTCAGATCACCTCCGATCGGCATGACGCTGATTATCTCACTGCAGGATGATGGTGGCTTCTGGAAGGGCGCGTGCCGCTCGACCATTTCCTCGTACGAGGTCGTATAGGCGAACCCAGTCTTGGTGCGGGTCTGTCTCATATTCTCCCGGGAAACGGGTGAAATAAATCAATGAAAAGGATGAAGAACATGAAAGGATTATCCTTGGCGTGCGCCTTGTCGGCGGCTCTGGTCGGTGTGTCGTTTGGTGGTCCGGTGCAAGCGCAGGAGCGCTTCGTGACCATAGGCACCGGCGGTCAGACCGGCGTCTACTACGTGGCGGGCCAGTCCATCTGCCGCTTCCTCAACCGCGGCGCCGCCGATCACCAGATCAAGTGCAACGCCCCGGCCAGTGGCGGTGGTGTTGCCAACGTCAACGGCATCCGCTCCGGCGAATTCAACTTCGGCATCATGCAGTCCGACCACCAGTACAAGGCGATGAAGGGCGTCGAGCCGTTCAAGGCCGAAGGTCCGATGGATGACATCCGCGCCGTCTTCTCCCTGCAGAGCGAAGTGTTCACCATCCTGGCCCGCAAGGACGCCAAGGTAGCCAGCTTCGACGACCTGAAGGGCAAGCGCGTCAACATCGGCAACCCGGGTTCCGGTCAGCGTGACACCTTTGAAGAGATCATGACCGTGAAGGGCTGGGACAAATCCGCCTTCAGCCTGGTCTCCGAACTGAAACCCGCCGAGCAGGCCTCTGCCCTGGGTGACAACAACATCGACGCCATGAGCTACTTCGTCGGCCACCCGAACGGCGCCATCCAGGAAGCCTCCACCACCACGGACACCGTGCTGGTACCGGTCACCGGCCCCGAGATCGACAAGCTGCTGGCCGAGAAGAGCTACTACAGCAAGGCCGAGATCCCGGGTGGTCTCTACAAGGGCAGCCCGAACCCGACCCCGTCCATCGGTGGCAAGGCGGTGCTCTCCACCAGCGCCAAGGCTGACCCGGAAGTGGTCTACCAGCTGGTCAAGTCCGTGTTCGACAACCTGGACCGTTTCAAGCGCCTGCACCCGGCCTTCGCGGATCTGAAGGAAGCCGACATGATCAAGGTGGGTCTCTCCGCTCCGCTGCATGAAGGCGCTGTGCGTTACTACAAGGAACGTGGCTGGATGTAATCCGGCTGCGTCTTCGGATGTGCCCCGGACTCGCTCCTCCTTCGGGGGAGCGAGTCTCATTTATTGCAGTACCTACAGAGTCACACTATGCAGCAAACACAACAACAAGAGGCGCTCTCGGCCGAGGAGCTGATCGCCCAGGACGTCGGCGCCAGGCTGCCCGTCGGCCCCATGAGCTGGATCATCGCAGGTCTTGCGCTGATCTGGTCCCTGTTCCAGCTCTGGATCGCCTCGCCGCTACCCTTCTCCCTCGGCATCGGCGTCCTCAACGACACTGAAACACGCTCGATTCACCTGGCCTTCGCCATCCTGCTCGCCTACCTGGTGTTCCCGGCCATGCGCAGCTCACCGCGAGACAGGGTTCCCCTTGCCGACATCGCCCTCGGCCTCGTCGGTGCCGCCGTCGCCAGCTATCTGTTCGTGATGTACCAGGAGCTTGCCCAGCGTCCCGGCAACCTGACCACCATGGACTTCGCGGTGGCCTGCGTCGGCATTCCGCTCCTGCTGGAAGCGGCCCGCCGCGCCCTGGGCCCGGCCCTGGCGGTCATCGCCATCGTCTTCCTGGCCTACAGCCTGGCCGGTCCCTGGATGCCTTCCCTGCTGGCCCACCGCGGGGTGAGCCTGCATGCGCTGGCCAACCACCAGTGGATCACCACCGAAGGGGTGTTCGGCATCGCCCTCGGGGTCTCCACCAGCTTCGTCTTCCTGTTCGTGCTGTTTGGCGCCCTGCTCGAGCGTGCCGGTGCGGGCCATTACTTCATCCAGCTTGCCTTCAGCCTGCTGGGTCACCTGCGCGGCGGCCCGGCCAAGGCGGCCGTGGTCGCCTCGGCACTGACCGGCGTCATCTCCGGCTCCTCCATCGCCAACGTGGTGACCACGGGCACCTTCACCATCCCCATGATGAAACGGGTCGGTTTCTCCAAGGAGAAGGCCGGCGCGGTGGAAGTGGCCTCTTCGGTCAACGGCCAGATCATGCCGCCGGTCATGGGGGCTGCTGCCTTCCTGATGGTGGAATACGTGGGCATCCCCTATGTGGAGATCATCAAGCACGCCTTCCTGCCGGCGGCCATCTCCTACATCGCCCTCCTCTACATCGTGCACCTCGAGGCGCTCAAGCTCGGGATGCAGCCCATCGGCAACCGTCAGCCGCGCCCCTGGCTGCGCCGCTTGACCGGCTTCGCCTTCGGTGCCGCCCTCATCAGCGGCCTCTCCATGGCGGTCTACTACGGTCTGGGCTGGCTCAAGCCGGTACTGGGTGACTATGCCCTGCCGGGGATCAGCGTGCTGCTGGCCGTCGCCTACCTGGGACTGCTGAAGATCGCCGCGAGCAACGCACCGCTGCCGGCGGAAGACCCGGACAAGCCACTGGACGAGCTGCCCGAGACCCGCGCCGTGCTGCTCTCCGGCCTGCACTTCCTGCTGCCCGTGGTGGTGCTGGTGTGGTGTCTGATGGTGGAGCGCCTCTCCCCCGGCCTGTCGGCCTTCTGGGGGTCGGTGATGCTCATCATCATCCTGCTGACCCAGCGACCGCTGCTGAACTGGCTGCGCACCGACGGCAAGCATGACTACGGCTCCTTCACCGATGGCGTGGTGGACCTGCGCGAGGGGCTGATTGCCGGTGCCCGCAACATGATCGGCATCGGCATTGCCACTGCCACTGCCGGCATCATCGTCGGGGCCGTCTCCCAGACCGGCGTCGGCCTGGTACTGGCGGATCTAGTGGAGTTCCTCTCCATGGGCAACCTGCTGCTCATGCTGATCCTCACCGCGCTGCTGAGCCTCATCCTCGGCATGGGGCTGCCGACCACCGCCAACTACATCGTGGTGTCCAGCCTGCTGGCGCCGGTGATCGTCACCCTGGGTCAGCAGAACGGCCTCATCGTGCCGCTCATCGCGGTGCACCTGTTCGTCTTCTACTTCGGCATCATGGCGGACGTGACCCCGCCGGTGGGGCTGGCCTCGTTCGCCGCGGCCGCCGTCTCCAAGGGCGACCCCATCAAGACCGGGATCACGGCGTTCTACTACAGCCTGCGTACCGCAGCGCTGCCGTTCCTGTTCATCTTCAACACCGATCTGCTGCTCATCAACGTGGACTTCGCCCACGGCGTATTGATCTTCTTCGTGGCCACCATCGCCATGCTGATCTTCGCTGCCGCCACCCAGGGCTTCTTCCTGGTGAAGAGCCGCTGGTACGAGAGCGTGCTGCTGCTGCTGGTGGCCTTTACCCTGTTCCGCCCTGGCTTCTGGATGGATCTGCTGCACGACCCGTATCGCGACACCGCCCCGGCCGAGCTGGTCCAGACCATGGGGCAGGTGGAGGCCGAGAGCACCCTGCGCCTGCGGATGGAAGGGGAAGATGCGGTGGGCAAGTTGCGCCGCTTCACCGTGTTGCTGCCGGTGCCGGAGGGCGCCAGTGGCGAGGATCGTCTGGCCAAGCTGGGGATCCAGACCTATGAGCAGGACGGCAAGATCCTGATCGACACCGTCACCTTCGGCAGCCAGGCGGCCGATCTGGGGCTGGAGATGGATCAGCAGATCCTGAGCGTCAAGGCGCCCACCGAGCGCTGGCCCAAGGAGCTGATGTGGCTGCCGGGCTTCCTGCTGTTCGGGGCCGTGGTCTGGCTGCAACGCCGCCGGGTCGCTCGGCCCTGATCATCACCCAATAAAAAACGGCGCCTTCGGGCGCCGTTTTTTTATGCTGGGCTGTGATGCCGGCCGCTTCGGGCCATCAGTCCAGGGCATCAGTTGGACTGGGTCTGCTTCTGTTTTTGCAGTTGGTCGAGGGTCTGCTGCTCCTGCGGGCTGAGGCCAAGCTGCTCGCAGGCCTGTTCAAAGCTGATGCCAAGATGGCACATCATGATGTCGATAGCGGGCAGGTAGTTGGTCATAGCGTCTTCCATGGTGATCCTCCAGAGCTGTCTCTTATGCCCGAGGGCGGGGATGGGGGCAATTAGACTTTAGGTGTAGGGTGCCATCTGCTTCAGCCTCTGCCACTGGCCGGGGGAATTTGCTACTCTTGCGGGCACTAAAGAGGTTGCCGCCCCAGGGTGAGCAGCCGGTGAGGAGCAGGGCATGTTATTGAGTTTCTTGATCATCGCATCGGGCTGGTGGCACATCCGCGCGGCTTACGGCTCAGACTCCCGTCAGTTCTACATCAGCAAACCCCTGACCATGCTGTTCATCATCGCCCTGGCGTTTGGCTACCAAGGCGACGATCACAACGGCTCCCACGCCTGGATCCTGCTCGGTCTCTGCCTGTCGCTGGCGGGGGACGTGCTGCTGATGCTGCCACGGGATCGTTTCATCCAGGGGCTGGCGGCATTTCTTGTCGCGCACCTCTGCTACATCGTCGGGTTCGCCCAGGGGCCCCTGGTGCTCAAGCTGGTGGACGGCCTGTTGCTGCTGTTGGTGGCCGGCATGGTGTTCGGGCTCCTGTGGGGCCAGCTCGGCGAGATGAGGATCCCCGTCTTCTGCTACATGCTGGTGATCATCGCCATGGCCTGGGTGGCCGCCGGTGCCTGGCATGCCTCTCTCACTGCCGGCAGCGCCGCCGCCCTGGTGGGGGCGCTGATGTTCCTCTTCTCCGACAGCATGCTGGCACTGGACCGCTTCCGCCGCCCCTTCCCCCATGCCACGGCCTGGATCATGAGCAGCTACTTTGCGGCACAGTTCCTGATCGCCGCCTCCCTGGCGGGCTGACCGGCGGACAGCCATGAAAAACGGGCCTTCTGGCCCGTTTTGCTATGTGATCCCCACCTTTCACGCCTCGACCGGTTCTGCGTCAGGGGCCCTCGGGGCCGGCTGCTTGAGCAGCAGCATCAGGGCGCTGGCGACGAGCAGGAAGATACCCATCACGTAGAACACCTGGTTGTAGGCCATGATGGCCGCCTCGCGGCTGATGGTGTTCGACAGCATGACCCGGGCCTGCAACTGGGCCTGCTCCGGCCCGGCTCCCTGGGCCATCATGGTCTGGGCCAGCTGCATCAGATAGGCCTGCCCCTCGATGCTGGTGGCGGCCAGGGTGCTGCCGATCTGGCTGACATGAGTCCGGGTGTCGTTGTCGATAAGGGTGGCGATGATGGCGATGCCGAAGGCGCCCCCCAGGTTGCGCAGCACGTTGAGCAGGGTCGAGGAGGAGGGGATCTCGTCCGGCGTCAGGCTGGCGGTCGCCACCAGGGAGAGGGGCACCATGATGAAGGGCTGCCCCAGGGCCCGCACGATGAGGGACTGGATCAGCTGGGGCCCGGCGTAGTCGGCATTCATGTTCACGTTCATGAAGCAGCTGATGGCGAAGACCAGAAAGCCGAAGCTCACCAGATAGCGCGGATCTATCTTGTGGGTCAGCTTGGGCACCAGGGGGAGCACCAGCAACTGGGGTAACCCCATCCACATCAGCACCTCACCGATTTCCAGGGCGTTGTAGTTGTGGATCTGGGTCATGTAGAGGGGCAGCACATAGATGGAGCCCATCAACCCCATGCCGAGCACCAGGTAGGCGAAGCAGGCCAGGGCGAAGCGCGGGTTGTGCAGCAGCCGCAGGTTGACCAAGGGGTGGCGGCGCAGCAACTGGCTGATGACGAAGAACACCAGGGCCACCACTGAGATGACGGTGAGCCGCACGATGAAGCTCGAGCCGAACCAGTCTTCCCGGTTGCCCTCTTCCAGTACCACCTCCAGGAGGCCGAGACCCACCGCCATGGTGAGGATACCGATGAGATCCACCCGCTTGATCACCTCCCAGTCCACCGGCTTCCTGTCCAGCCCGTGGGCCAGCATGGCCATCACCAGCAGGCCGGGCGGCACGTTCAGATAGAAGATGTAGTGCCAGGACATCTGCTCCGTCAGCCAGCCCCCCAGGGTCGGGCCGATGGCGGGGGCGAAGGTGGCGCACAGGCCGAACAGCGCCATGCCGGTGGCTCGCTTGTGCAGCGGCAGCAGGCTGACGATGAGGGAGAAGGCCATGGGGATCAGGGCCCCGCCGGTAAAGCCCTGCAGCGCCCGAAAGACGATCATGCTGGTGAGGTTCCAGCTGAACGAGCAGAGCACGGAGGCGACGATGAAGGCGCCCGTGGTCCACAGCAGGTAGCGCCGCACGCTCAGTCCCCGGCTCAGCCAGCCGCTCAGCGGTATGGCGATCATCTCCGCCACCAGATAGGAGGTGGAGATCCAGGAGCTCTCGCTCAGGGTGGCCGAGAGTGCCCCCTGAATGTCTTTCAGGGAGGCGTTGGTGATCTGGATGTCGAGGATGGCCATGAAGGCGCCGATGAGGCCCCCCATGACCGCGATCCAGTTGCGGCGTGGTATGGCGTCCATCAGTGGGCGGCCACCACGGGATCAGGGGTGCGGGTGTCGACGATCACCTCGGTGGAGAGGCCGGGCAGCAGCTTGCCCGCCAGGGCGCCCGGATCCGGGATGCGGATCTTGACCGGTACCCGCTGCACGATTTTGGTGAAGTTGCCGGTGGCGTTCTCCGGCGGCAGCAGGGCGAACTTGGCGCCGGTGGCCGGAGAGAGGCTGTCGATGATCCCCTCGACCGGTTGATCCGGATAGGCATCTAGGATCACCTCCACCTTCTGGCCCGGCTGCATGTGCTGCAACTGGGTCTCTTTGAAGTTGGCCTCGACCCACACCTGGCTCAGGGGCACCAGGCTGGCCACCTGCATACCGGACTGGACGTAGAGCCCTTCCCGCAGGCTGCGCTTGCCGATGATGCCGTCAGCCGGGGCTCGCAGCTCGGTGTAGCCGAGTTCCAGCCTGGCCTGTTCGAGCTGGGCCTCGCTCAATGCCAGCCTGGCCTGGTTCTGCTTGGCTTCGGCATCCAGCACCAGCAGCCGCTCGCGGGCGGCCTGCAAGGCGGCTTTGGCCTCCAGTGCCTGGGCCTGGTTGACCTGCAAGCCGGCGCGCACCTCGTCCAGGCTGTCCTGGGAGCTGTAGTGACGCTCATTGAGCTGGCTGACCCGGCGCACCTGCTGCTGGGCCCGGACCTGCTCGGCATTGGCCGAGCTGACTTTTGCCTCGGCCTGGCGGATGAGGCTCAACTGCTGGATACGGGTGGCGGCGAGGTTATCCGCCGTCGCCTGGTTGAGGTGCAGATCGGCCTCGGCCTCCGCCACCTTGGTCCTGTATTCGCGGTCGTCGAGCCGGGCGATGAGCTGGCCGGCCTTCACCGCCTGGTTGTCGGTCACCAGCACTTCGCTGATGTAGCCGGAGAGCTTGGAACCGATGCCGGTCACCTCGCTTTGCAGGTAGGCGTTGTCGGTGCTCTCGAAGTAGCGGCCATGCAGATACCAGTAACCGGCAAACAACAGGCCGAGCAGGGCCAGCACCAGGGCGGCCAGCAGGGGGATCTTCTTGTGTTGACTCATGATATTGGTTTTCCTGAACTGTGGCGGGCAGGCTAACATCGTGCAACTGTTTCGATTAGTATCCATTCATGAGATATACAGTTTCACTGGTGAAACAATGGACCTGAATGCTGCCTTAATCCTCGTTCGTATCGTCGACAAGGGCTCCTTTACCGCCGCTGCCCAGGAGCTGGGCATGACCAAGGCGACGGTGAGCCGCCGCATTGCCGAACTGGAGCAGCGTCTCGGCGCGCGGTTGCTCTATCGCTCCACCCGGCAGCTCACCCTGACGGAAGCCGGTGAACAATATTATCTACGCTGCAGCAAGGCGGTGGAGGAGCTGGCCCAGGCCGAGCTGATGCTCAGTGCCAGCCAGCAGGAGGTGACGGGGACCCTCAAGCTGGCGGTGCCCATCGAGACGGGACAGCTGGTGGTGGGCAGGCTGGTGGCGAACTTCCTGCAAGCCTATCCGGGCATGAAGGTGGAGCTGGAGCTGACCAACCGCATCGTGGATCCCATCAGCGAGGGGCTGGATGCCATCGTGCGGGTCGGCGACATGAGCGACTCCAACCTGGCGGCGCGGCGTCTCTGGAGCACCGAGCGGCTGCTGTGTGCCAGCCCGGACTATCTGGCGCGCCACCCGGTGATCCAGAGGCCCGCCGATCTGGTGCATCACGAGCGGATCGCGGTCAGCACGGGGTTCCTCGCCTCGCACTGGTGTTTCGAGCTGGATGATCGCGAAGTGCTGGTGGATCCCCCGTCCCGCTTCCAGGTCAACAACATCACCTGTGCCAGGGAGGCGGCGAAGGCGGGGCTGGGGCTGGCTTCCCTGCCCGCCATGCTGTGCCATGATGAGCTGGCGAACGGGACGCTGGTCTCCTTGCTGCCGGAGTGGCAGCAACCCAGGGTACCCATCTACCTGCTGTTTCCCGAGCGGCGCCTGATGCCGCGCAAGCTGAGGGCATTCATCGATTTTCTGGTGGCCAACGGCCCGGCTTACGGCATCGACAAGCTGCTGTAAGGGTTTCGAGGACAACGTATGGAGCGGTGGATGAATCTGTATCGGGCATCTCACTCCCGGAAGATGCTCGCCCTGAAATGATGGTAGTGCTGGTGATGATGGCACTGGCAAGGGTTTCGAGGACAACGTATGGAGCGGTGGATGAATCTGTATCGGGCATTTCACTCCCGGAAGATGCTCGCCCTGGAATGATGGTAGTGCTGGTGATGACGGTACTGGCAAGGGTTTCGAGGACAACGTATGGATCAGTGGATTAACTTGTATCGCGCCTCTCACTCCCTGGAGGCGCATGCCCTGAAAGGGGCCTTGGAGGTAGAGGGAGTCAGGGTGCGCCTCAGCGGCGAAGGGCTCTCCGGCGCGCTCGGGGAGCTGCCGGTGGATCTGCTGCAAGTGACCCTGATGGTGAACGAGCGGGATCGTCAGCGGGCGGGCCGGATCATCGAGCGCTACCAGCAGCGCCAGGGCAACGGCTGGCTGTGCGGCCAGTGCGGGGAGGAGAACGGCGCCAACTTCGATATCTGCTGGCGCTGCCATCACGATCCCCAGGATCATTGAACGCCCCTCGTGCCCTCAGCGCAGGGTGAAGTCGATGTCATCCCCCGCATGGGCATCGTGGTAGGTGGCGAGATCCAGCTCCTTCTCGCTGCGGGCGATGAGCACGGAGACCAGGATGTCGCCGGAGACGTTGACCGTGGTGCGCGCCATGTCGAGGATCCGGTCTATGCCGGCGATGAGCGCCACCCCTTCCAGCGGCAGTCCCACGGCAGTGAGGGTCAGGGTCAGCAGCATCAGCCCGGTACCGGGTGTGCCCGCCGTGCCGATGCTGGCCAGCGTGACGATGCTGATGATGGTCAGGTAGTCCACCAGATGCAGATCCACCCCGAAGGCCTGGGCCACGAACAGGGCGGTGACTCCCTGATAGAGGGCGGTACCATCCATGTTGATGGTGGCGCCGATGGGCAGCACCTTGGCGGTGATGGCGGGGGAGACCCCGAGCCTGCGTTCGGCGCAGGCCAGGCTGATGGGCAGGGTGCTGCTGCTTGAACTGCTGGTGAAGGCCACCGCCTGGGCATCGACGATGCTCTTGAAGTAGTGCAACGGGTTGAGGCGCGCCATCAGGAGCAGCAGGCCGCTGTAGACGCCGAGCACGTGGAGCAGACAGCCGAGGTAGACGGCGCCGATCACCTTGAGCAGCGGCAACAGCAGGCTGACGCCGTACTTGCCGGTCATCCAGGCCATCAGGGCGCAGACGCCATAGGGGGCCAGGGCCATCACCATCTGGGTCAGCTTGAACATTCCCTCTGCCAGGGAGGTAAAGAACAGGATGGCGGGGCGGCCGCGTCGTCCGGTGGCGTTGAGGGCGAGAGCGAGGGCCACGGCGAACACGATCACCTGCAATATCTTGCCATCGCCCATGGCCTGCACCGGGTTGCGCGGCACCAGGTGGCTCAGCACGCTGGCCAGGGTAGGTTGCTGCGCCATGGCGCCCCGTTCATAAGGACCCATGTTGGCGCCCATGCCCGGTTCCAGCAGCCAGCCCATCATCAGGCCGATGCAGATGGCGACGGCGGTGGAGCAGAGATAGAAGCCGATGGCCTTGCCGGCGATGCGGTCGAGCCGCTTGCCCTTGAGCAGGGCGGTGAGGCCTGCCAGGACGGAACAGAAGATGAGGGGCACCATCAGCATCTGGATGGTGTTGACGAACAGGACGCCGATGGGCTTGAGCAGCAGGGCCTGCTCGCTGAAGCAGAGCCCCAGACCTATCCCGGTCAGCATGCCGAGCAGGGTCTTCAACCAGAGCGGGCGACGGGTCCAGATCCGCCAGGGTTTGAAGACCAATCCATGGAACAGCATGACGCCAATGTCCTTATTTCTGTCTGCGGTGGCAAAAAGGGGCGACAGTGTAGCCATCCCCCCGTCAGGTTGCCACATTATCGACAAAGCGGCGCTCACGACCAGCCCGCTGGCGTTAAAAAAGGCGTTTTGTTGGCCTATATCAAGAACCCTCTCCGGGCTTCGGGCTTTAATTGTCATCTGACATGATGATTAAAGAGGTTCGAGATGTCCCAATCGATACACGGTCACGAAGTGATGGAGATGATGCTGGAGCAGGAGAGTCCGTTTACCCGGGCCAGCCTCAGGGCGGCGATCGCCTCGCGCTTCGGTGCCGAGGCCCGGTTCCACACCTGCAGCGCCAGCGAGATGGACGCTGACGCCCTGATCGACTTCCTGGCCAGGCGCGGCAAGTTCATCGACTCGGAGTCAGGGTTCCAGACCCGCGCCGACAAGATCTGCAACCACGGATGATCGCCAGCGGCGAGCGCGGTGGGGCGCTCGCCGAATCCCGCCACCTTTGTTATATTTCGCCCTCCTTCCCCTCTTGTTGAAAGGTTCTGCCCGGGCGCTCTATGGACACATTCTCCGCTGCCGTCATGCTGTTTCTGATCATGGATCCGCTGGGCAACCTGCCGGTCTTCCTCTCCATCCTGCGCCATGTCGACCCCAAGCGTCGACGCAAGGTAATGCTGCGGGAGCTGTTGTTTTCACTGGTGATCATGATGGGCTTCCTGTTCGCCGGTCAGCAGATCCTGAGCTTCCTCAACCTGCGTCAGGAGGCGGTCAGCATCGCGGGGGGCATCATCCTCTTCCTCATTGCCATCAAGATGATCTTCCCGAGCCCCGGTGGCGTGACCGGGCTGGCGGCGGGGGAGGAGCCCTTCCTGGTGCCCATGGCCATCCCCATGATTGCGGGCCCCTCCATCCTGGCTTCCCTGCTGCTTCTGGCCAACCAGGAGCCGACCCGGATGGTGGACTGGTCATTGGCCCTGCTGATGGCCTGGGGGGCCAGCGCCGTGATCCTGATGTTCTACGAGCTGTTCAACAAGCTGCTGGGTGAGCGAGGACTCACCGCGGTGGAGCGGCTGATGGGCATGCTGCTGGTGATGATCTCGGTACAGATGCTGCTGGACGGGGTACACCACTATCTGGCGGTGACGGGTCAGAACTGACGGGGCGAATGCTGATGTCAACGTGAAACGGGGCTTCTTGAGCCCCGTTTTTTTTTGGTTCTTCGCGGGATCTTGGGGAAGTGGAAGTTGACAGACAGGGTGCTGGTAAACTGGCTGTCTCCAAACACACCA
>NZ_JAPCJD010000072.1:0-21760 GCF_027707845.1 Aeromonas sp. QDB14
TGATATCAAAAATTGTTTTTGATGCTCGATGCTGTGAGTGCCCACACAGATTGCTTGATTCAAATTGTTAAAGAGCGTCACGCTTATCGCGTTGAGGAGGCGCATCTTACGCTCCTCACCTCGAAAGTCAAGCGCTTGTTTTCGCTTTTCTTTCGGCGCCCACTTCCTAAGGAAGTTGGCTCATCAGTTTGGCGTGGTTCGCCGTGCTGGTAGGGGCGCATTATAGGGAGCCGCGCCGGGATGACAAGGGCTATTTTGCGAAAAATAGTCCTTTTTACCGTTTTGTGGCTCGAACGCCTACTTATCAAACAAAAAGCCCTGCTTACGCAGGGCTCTGGCCGCTCTGAATGACGTCACTGTTACTTTTTTGACCAAAACTCACGGGCAAAGCCGCGCACCTTGTCCCAGTCGGTGAATTCCAGATCCTTGCTGGTATCCGTGCTGCCCCCGGTGATCTTCATGATCAACTGGATGATACGGGTCTGCCACCAGTTGTAACGGGAGTACTGCAATGCCCCGGCAAACACCCCCAGAGTTTTCGGCTTCCAGGGAGAGAGGCGCAGAAACTTCTTCATGTAGGCGTTGGTCTGCGGCGTCTGCTTCTCGGGCTTGCGTGCCGTCAGGTTCACGCAGAAGAACGCCGCATTGGCTACTTCCAACTGTTCATGATGTGCGTGTATGAAGCTAAGCAGGCTGGGGTGGAAGTTACCATAGCGAATGGAAGCGCCAATCAACACCTTGGCATACTTGCTGAGGTTGCACATGGGCAGGGTGTGCAGGTCGTGCATCACCACTTCGCATCCTGATATTTCCTCCAGCATGACATCCACGATTTTCCGCGTTTGCCCGTCCCGGGAAGAATAAAGCACCAAAATCTTGTCCATACCAACCTCAACTACGCCAGAATGCAGGAGTAAACAGTACCAGAAGTGTGAAGATTTCCAATCGACCAAACAACATGGCCACGATTAATATCCACTGTGCTGTGGCCGAGATATTGCCGAAATTGGCCGACACCTCCCCCAGACCCGGCCCCACGTTGGTGAATGCCGCAGCCACGGCGGAGAAGGCCGTCACTTCGTTCAGCCCCGTCATCAGCAGCAACAGCATAAAGATGAAGAACAGGATGATGTAGGTGGCAAAGTAGCCCCAGACCGCTTCCACGATCCGTTCCGGTACGGCGCGGCGTCCCAGCTTCAAGGTGTAGATGGCCCGCGGATGCACCAGCCGTTTGAGTTCACGCATCCCCTGCAGGAACAGGATCATGAAGCGCATCACCTTGATGCCCCCCCCGGTACTGCCAGCACAACAGCCGATGAAGGCGGAGAACATCAACAGCATGGGCAGAAAGGAGGGCCACTCCGCATAGCTGGTCGTGCTGTAGCCGGTGGTCGTGCCCAGCGACACCGCCTGGAACAGACCATGGTTGAGCGCCTCCTGCCAGGTGGCGTAATGACCGTGGAACAGCAGAGAGACGAAACAGATCAGCACCAGCACACATTGGATGCTCAGAAACACTTTGAGCTCCGAGTCCCGCAGATAGCTGCTCACGCGCACCGGCTTATGGGCAAACACCATGAAGTGCAGCGCGAAGTTGACGCTCGCCAGCAACAGGAACACCACTGTGATCAGGTTGATGGCCGGGCTGTCGAAGAATCCGATGCTGGCGTCGTGGGTCGAGAACCCCCCAACCGACAAGGTGGAGAAGGAGTGGCAGATGGCATCGAACAACGTCATCCCCGCCATCCAGTACGCGAGAGCACAGAGGGAGGTCAGCAGCAGATAGATGAACCAGAGCGCCTTGGCCGTCTCGGCGATGCGCGGGGTCACCTTGTTATCCTTGACGGGCCCCGGGATCTCGGCGCGATAGAGCTGCATGCCCCCGATACCCAGCAGTGGTAGCACGGCCACCGCCAGCACGATGATCCCCATGCCACCAAGCCATTGCAGCAGCTGGCGATAGAACAGAAACGCCTTGGGCAGATTGTCCAGCCCGGTCAGCACCGTTGCACCCGTGGTGGTCAGGCCGGAAAACGACTCGAAAAATGCCTCCGAGACCGACATGTCAGGCGTGTCGCTGATGATGAAGGGGACGGCACCCACGCTCCCCAGCACCACCCAGAACAGCACCACGATGAGGAAGCCTTCCTTGGACCTGAGTTCCTTTTTCTGGTGCCGGTTGGGGAACCAGAGCAGGAGGCCGAGCAGGAGGGCAATGACGAAGGAGTTGACGAACTCGGTACCACCGCCATCACGATACCCAAAAGCGACCATCGCGGGCAGCAGCATGGTCGAGCTGAACAGGGCAACCAGCAGACCGACGATACGAATGATGCTCAGAATCTGCATTCCGGCTCCCTCTTCAGACTAAAAGAGCGATGGATTCTAGCCATCTAAGGGACGAAGGGATACCCGACCCTGGGTCCGGTCGGTCAATTCCTGTGCGATACGGGCCCAGAGCGCAGACTCCCACGCTACCTGAAGGGTGACGCTGGCACCATAATCGGCCATCAGCAACTGCCCTTGATGGGCAGAGATGAGGGACTCCACGGCCCCCATGTCGGTGTAGTCACACTGGATCACGGAGGAGGTCAGCTGACGCTTGATACAGGTTTCAAGTTGCTTGAGTGCTGCCCCCACACCACCGCCATAGGCCTTGACCAGGCCACCGGTCCCCAGCAGCACGCCACCGTAATAGCGCACCACCACGGCGGCGACTTCACCAAGACCGGCCCCCATCAACTGGGCCAGCATGGGTTTGCCCGCTGTGCCCGAGGGTTCGCCATCATCACTGAAACCATAAACCTGGCTGTCTTGCGGGGCGCCGGCGACAAAAGCCCAGCAGTGATGCCGGGCTCCCGGGTGTTGCTGTTTGATCTCGTCTATCCAGGCCTTGGCGGCCTCGACGGTCGGAGTGTGGGCGATGTAGGTAATGAAGCGGCTCTTCTTGATCTCTTCGCTCACCTCCAGTGGGGCTGCCGGTATGGGGTAATCCGTCGCCATCAGAGCCCTGCTTGTCTGGTCAGGTTCTCCACCCCGTTGGCATGCAGCACCACGTTGTCCTCGATGCGAATGCCACCATAGGGACGCAGCGCCTCCACCTTGTTCCAGTTGACCCGCTTGCCCTGCTCACCCTGGCGCAGCGGCTCCAGCAGGCTGTCGATGAAGTAGAGACCCGGCTCTATGGTGAACACCTGGCCCACTTCCATCACCCGGGTGCAGCGCAGATAAGGGAACTGCTCGGGGGCCGCCAGGTGGGTGCCGCGCTCATCCTGCATGAAGCCGCCGACATCGTGTACCTGCAGGCCGAGGAAGTGGCCGAGACCGTGGGGGAAGAAGACATTGGTCACCCCGGTGTGGATCATCTCGTCCACCGACATGTCTACCAGTTCGGTGGCTTGCAGCAGGCGCGCCAGCCTGTTGTGCATCTGCAGGTGCAGCTCGCTGTAGCGGCGGCCCGGCTTGATCTCGTCGACGATCTCCTGTTGCTGTGCATCCAGCGCTGCGATCAGATCGGCGAACTCACCGCGGCGCCAGGCCCAGGTCCGGGTAATGTCGGAGGCATAACCGTGCACGTCCACACCGGCATCGATGAGGAAGGAGTAACGCTCCGCATCCGGCACCCGCTGGGTGGAGAGATGGGTGTAGTGCAGGATGGCCGCATTGCGGTTGATGGCAACAATGTTGCCGTAGGGCGCCTCATTGGCCCCCTGTCCGACCGCCTTCATGTAGGCTAGGTTGATCTCGAACTCGCTCGCCCCCGCCATGAAGGAGTCCTTGGCCGCGATGTGGCCGCGCACGCCGATGCGGTTGGCATCGCGAAGACATTCCAGCTCATAGGGCGTCTTGTAGGCACGGTGGTAGTGCAGGTAGTTGAGGACCGCCTCCGGATTGGGCTGACCCAGTCCCAGCAGCTCGGCCACTTCCAGATGGCCGCCCAGATAGGCCCACTCCTGCTTGTTGGCCGGCAGGTGATCGGCAACCTGCTCCGGGCGAGTCAGGAAGCGAATGTCGAAGAAGTCGACCCAGAAAGCGTTGGGCAACTCCGCCACCTTGTGCCAGAAGTCCACCGGCCGGTAGAACAGCAGCACCGGCTTGCTCACGCCATCCACCAGCAACCAGCAGTGAGGGTTGTCCAGCACCGGCAGCCAGGCCTTGAACTGGGGATTCACCTTGAAGGGATAATCCTGGTCATCGAGGAAGATACGATGAGTCTGGCCGGAGTGGATAGCGAGACCGCCAAGACCCTGTTGTTGCAGGATGTCGCGGGTACGCTGCTGAAGGGTGTCGAGATGCTGGGCAAAAAGTTGGCTGTAACTGCTCATGGCGTCCTGCTCCGGGCGAATGTGACTTCAGCATAACATCAAGCGAATCAAGGCTCGAGCCACCCGGCTTTCGCTTCGTGAGGTAACGCATAGGTTACAGGCTTTTTGTTATGAAGATAAAACAGACAATTAACAAACAAAGAACAATTCAATACACTGCCCACAGACAGTAGATATCAGCCGTCAGGAACGACTCATGCAAACCCTTTGTCTGTGGACACCGGATCAGGACAGGATGCAGCACTCCAACCTCCACCAGTTCATGGCCGAGGTCAATCACTTCCATGGTCTGCAACTGCGCAGCTATGCCGACCTGTATCAATGGTCGGTGGAGAAGACCACCCGCTTCTGGCCCCTAGTGTGGCAGCACTGCGGCGTCAAGGGCGAGCTTGGCAACATTGTGGCGGAGAACCGCCAGGATATGCAGCGCGCCCGCTGGTTCCCCGACAGCCAGCTCAACTTCGCCGAGAACCTGCTGCGCCGTCAGGATGAGAGCCCGGCCATCATCTCCCGCATCGAAGGGGGTCCAAGCCGGACCCTGAGCTGGCATGAGCTGGCAGATCAGGTCGCCCGCCTGGCCCAGTGGCTTCGCAGCCAGGGCATAGGCCGGGGTGATGTGGTCGCAGCCTACCTGCCCAATATCCCGGAAACCGTGGTAGCCATGCTGGCAACCACCAGCCTCGGCGCGATCTGGACCTCCACCAGTCCCGATTTTGGCGAGGCCAGCGTGGTGGAGCGCTTCGGCCAGACCCGTCCCAGGGTGCTGTTCGCGGTGGATGGCTACCGCTACGGCGGCAAGGCCATCGACATTCAGGACAAGGTGGCCAGCGTCGTCGGTCAGCTCGACAGCATAGAGCAGACGGTGATGATCCCTCTGCTCGGCAACCCGCTGCAGCTTGGTCACAACTGGCAGCAATTGCTGGCAAGCCAGCATGACACCCAGCTCGCCTTCGAGCCCATGGCTTTCAATGACCCGCTCTATATCCTCTACTCCTCCGGCACCACCGGCAAACCCAAGTGCATCGTGCACGGCATTGGCGGCACCCTGCTGCAACACCTGAAAGAGCACCAGTTACACTGCGACATCAAGCCGGGGGAGCGCATCTTCTACTTCACCACCTGTGGCTGGATGATGTGGAACTGGCTGGTGAGCGCCCTCGCCTCCGGCGCCACCCTGGTGCTCTACGATGGTTCCCCCTTCTACCCGGATGGCAACGTGTTATGGGATCTCGCACGAGACGAAGAGGTCGCCCTGTTCGGTACCTCGGCCAAGTATCTCGATGCGCTGCACAAACAGGGTTATGCCCCCATCAATACCCACGACCTGCCTGCCTTGCGCCTCATCTGCAGCACCGGATCCGTGCTGTCGCCGGAGGGGTTTGACTACGTTTACCAGCAGATAAAGCAGGATGTGCAGCTCAGCTCCATCTCTGGCGGCACCGACATCTGCTCCTGCTTCGTCATCGGCAACCCCTTGAGCCCCGTCTATCGCGGCGAGAGCCAGGGGCGCGGCCTTGGTCTCGCGGTGCAGGTATTCAACGAGGCGGGCCAGCCGGTGCTGGGGGAAAAGGGCGAGTTGGTCTGCACCAAGCCTTTCCCGGCCCAGCCCATCTACTTCTGGGGTGACGAGAACGGCGACAAATACCACGCCGCCTACTTCGAGCGGTTCGACAACATCTGGTGCCACGGGGACTGGATCGAGCTGACCCCGACCGGCGGCATTCTGTTCTACGGCCGCTCCGACGCGACCCTCAACCCGGGCGGCGTGCGCATCGGCACCAGCGAGATCTACCGCTATGTGGAACAACTCGATGAGGTGGAAGAGAGCATCGTCATCGGCCAGCAATGGAAACAGGACGAGCGGGTGGTGCTGTTCGTCAAGCTCAAGGCGGGTTGCAAGCTGGACGACGGGCTGCGTGAGCGGATTTGCCAGCAGATCAAGCGACACTGCACCGCCCGTCATGTTCCTGCCCGCATCCTGCAGGTGGATGCCATCCCCCGCACCAAGTCCGGCAAGATAGTGGAGCTGGCGGTGCGGGAAGTGGTGCACAACCGCCCCGTCAACAACACCCACGCCCTCGCCGATCCCGAGGTCTTGAACCAGTATCGCAACCGGCCGGAACTGGCTAGCTGATACCACGCTCATCTCCATCGGAGGCGCCGCAAGGCGCCTCTTTTTTGCCCGTTTTGTGATGAAGAGCTTTTACTCGATAACTGTTAAACAAATGTTTTAAATAGGTGTTGAAAATGTCTCCTTTTGGATCAATAGTGAGCCTCGCCCCCTGCTGGGGATAAAGGAGCACCATTCCCCACAGAGTGGGAACAAGGAGACACTCTCATGATCTACCAAGGCGAAACCCTGACGGTCAGCTACCTCGAAGACGGCATTGCCGAGCTGAGGTTCGATGCCCCGGGTTCAGTCAACAAGCTGGATCGCGCTACCCTGCTCTCCCTGAGCGAAGCGATCGCCGCATTACAGCAACAAGCCGATTTGAAGGGTCTGATCCTCACCTCCGGCAAAGACGCTTTCATCGTCGGCGCCGACATCACCGAATTCCTGGAACTGTTCGATCTGCCGCAAGAAGACCTGCTCGGCTGGCTGAAAAAGGCCAACGACATCTTCAACGCCATCGAAGATCTGCCGGTGCCGACCCTCTCTGCCATCAAGGGTCACGCCCTGGGTGGCGGCTGCGAGACGATACTCTCCACCGATTTCCGCCTGGCTGATACCACAGCCAAAATCGGCCTGCCCGAGACCAAGCTCGGCATCATGCCGGGCTTTGGCGGCACCGTCCGTCTGCCGCGGGTGATCGGTGCCGACAACGCACTGGAGTGGATCACCACCGGCAAGGATTACCGTGCCGATGACGCCCTCAAGGTGGGTGCCATCGATGCCGTGGTCGCCCCGGACGCGCTGCACAGCGCCGCCGTGCAGATGATCAAGGACGCGGTCAAGGGCAAGCTGGACTGGCAGGGCCGCCGTGCCGCCAAGAAAGCGCCGCTGCGCCTCTCCAAACTGGAAGCCATGATGAGCTTCACCACCGCCGCCGGCATGGTTGCCGCCGTGGCGGGCAAACACTATCCGGCCCCCATGGCCGCCGTGAAGACGGTGGAAGCCGCCGCCGGCATGGGCCGTGACGAAGCGCTGGCCGCCGAGGCCGCCACCTTCATCAAGCTGGCGAAAACCGACGTGGCCAAGGCGCTGGTCGGTATCTTCTTGAACGATCAACACATCAAGGCGCTGGCCAAGAAGGCCGCCAAGCAGGCAAACAAGGCCACCGGCCATGCCGCCGTGCTGGGTGCCGGCATCATGGGGGGCGGCATCGCCTACCAGTCTGCCAGCAAAGGCATCCCGGCGGTGATGAAGGACATCAACGAGAAGGCGCTGGCACTTGGCATGAATGAGGCCACCAAGCTGCTCAACGGCCAGCTCGAGCGCGGTCGCATCGACGGCATCAAGATGGGTCAGGTGCTCTCCGCCATCACCCCGACCCTCAGCTATGACAACGTCAAGCATGTGGATGTGGTGGTCGAAGCCGTGGTCGAGAATCCCAAGGTGAAAGCCGCCGTATTGGGCGAAGTGGAAGGGATCATCGGCGAAGACGCCGTGCTCGCCAGCAACACCTCCACCATTCCCATCTCTCTGCTGGCCAAGGGGCTGAAGCGCCCGCAGAACTTCTGCGGCATGCACTTCTTCAACCCGGTGCACCGCATGCCACTGGTGGAGATCATCCGCGGCGAGCAGACCTCCGATGAAACCATCAACCGCGTGGTGGCCTATGCCGCCGCCATGGGCAAGTCCCCGGTGGTGGTCAACGACTGCCCGGGCTTCTTCGTCAACCGCGTGCTGTTCCCCTACTTCTTCGGCTTCAACAAGCTGGTCGCCGATGGTGCCGACTTCGCGGCCGTCGACAAGGTGATGGAGAAAGAGTTTGGCTGGCCGATGGGCCCCGCCTACCTGCTGGATGTGGTCGGCATCGACACCGGCCACCATGCCGGTGAGGTGATGGCGCAGGGCTTCCCGGCACGCATGAGCAAGGAAGGCCGTACCGCCATCGACGTGATGTACGAAGTGAACCGCTTCGGTCAGAAGAATGGCAAGGGCTTCTACGCCTACGAGCAGGACAAGAAGGGCAAGCCGAATAAGGTGGCCGACGCCGCCAGCTACGAGCTGCTGGCACCCATTGCCAAGCCGAAACAGGATTTCGACAAGGACGCCATCATCGCCCGCATGATGATCCCGATGATCAACGAGGTGGTGCTCTGTCTGGAAGAGGGCATTGTCGCCACACCAGCCGAAGCCGACATCGCGCTGGTCTACGGTCTGGGCTTCCCTCCCTTCCGCGGCGGCGTGTTCCGCTATCTGGACACCATTGGTCTGGATCGCTACGTGGCCATGGCCGACCAGTATGCCGATTTGGGCCCGCTCTACCGCGTCAGCGACCGCTTACGCGAGATGGCAGCCCAGGGCAAAACCTTCTACTGATTGCGGAAAGGAGATCCATTCATGAAAGACGTAGTCATTGTCGACTGTATCCGGACCCCGATGGGCCGGTCCAAGGGCGGCGCCTTCCGCAACGTGCGTGCAGAAGATCTGTCCGCGCACCTGATGAAATCCATCCTGCTGCGCAACCCCAACCTCGACCCGAACGAGATCGAGGATATCTACTGGGGCTGCGTGCAGCAGACCCTGGAGCAGGGCTTCAACATCGCCCGCAACGCCGCGCTGCTGGCCGGTATTCCGAAGCAGGTGGGGGCGGTCACCGTCAACCGCCTGTGCGGCTCCAGCATGCAGGCGCTGCACGACGCCTCCCGCGCCATTCAGGTGGGTGACGGCGACATCTTCATCATCGGCGGCGTCGAGCACATGGGTCACGTGCCCATGAGCCACGGCGTCGACTTCCACCCCGGCATGGCCAAGTCGGTGGCGAAAGCCTCCGGCATGATGGGGCTGACCGCCGAGATGCTCGGCAAGCTGCACGGCATCAGCCGATCGCAGCAGGACGAGTTTGCCGCCCGCTCCCACCGCCGTGCTCACGCCGCCACCGTGGAAGGGCGTTTCGCCAGGGAGATCGTTGGGCTGGAAGGCCATGACGCCAGCGGCGCCCGCTTCTTCTACGACTATGACGAGGTGATCCGCCCCGAGACCACGGTCGATACGCTGAGCCAGCTGCGCCCGGTGTTCGACCCGGTCAACGGTACCGTCACCGCCGGCAGCTCCTCGGCCCTGTCCGATGGCGCCGCCGCCATGCTGGTGATGAGTGCGGACCGTGCCAAGGCCCTCGGCCTCACGCCCCGCGCCAGGGTGCGTGCCATGGCTATTGCCGGCTGTGACGCCGCCATCATGGGTTACGGCCCGGTGCCGGCCACCCAGAAAGCGCTCAAGCGAGCCGGGCTGACCGTCGGCGACATCGACCTCTTCGAGCTGAACGAGGCATTTGCAGCCCAGTCCCTCCCCTGTGTGAAGGATCTGGGTCTGCAAGACCTGGTGGATGAGAAGGTGAACCTCAACGGTGGCGCCATCGCCCTGGGTCACCCGCTCGGCTGCTCCGGTGCCCGCATCTCCACCACCCTGATCAACCTGATGGAAGAGAAGGACGCCACCCTGGGAGTCGCCACCATGTGCATCGGCCTGGGTCAGGGCATCGCAACCGTGTTCGAGCGGGTGTAAGTGAATCTCCCCTGACCGCTCGCCGATCAGGGACGCCGCCTGGGGGCGGCAACAACAGACAGAAGGCGGCCCTGCTTCCCGGCACAGCGGCCCCATCACGAATACCGGGTCGGCCTGCCGACCCTGCTGTCGAGTCTGTGGAACGCGCCACACGGGGTGCGCTCCTGCCGTCGGAATCTGCGTGTTGGCCGGCCCGTTTGGGTCGGCCTTTTTTATTCTTTTCCCGCGATCGGGGCCAATCCTGAGGCTATATTGCCCATAACTTCACATTAGAGGGGGGGCTTGCTTGCTTTTTGCTCCCCCGACAGGTTCAATCTGCACAAAAAAATGGGTGGATGCACATACATATGTCAACGAGCAAACAACTGCTTATCGTCGACGACGATCGGGAGATCCGCGAGCTGCTCAACGAGTACCTGACCCGGGCTGGTTTCGAGGTACTGACCGCGGCCGAAGGGAACGAGATGCGCCAACAACTGGCCCAGCACAGCCCGGACCTCATCATTCTGGACATCATGATGCCCGGCGACGACGGCTTTACCCTCTGCCAGCAGATCCGCCGCGACTCCCAGGTACCCATCATCATGCTGACCGCCGCCTCCGACGAGGCTGACCGGGTGATTGGGCTGGAACTTGGCGCCGACGACTACATCGCCAAGCCGTTCAGCCCGCGCGAACTGCAGGCCCGCATCAAGGCGCTGCTGCGCCGCGCCGAATTCCGCCAGCCGGAGAAAGAAAAGGAGCCGAGCCGTCGGCTGCGCTTCGCCGAGTGGACCCTGGACACCCTGAGCCACCAGCTGACCCACGAAGATGGCAGCCTGCTGGATCTCTCCGGCAGCGATGCCCTGCTGCTCGGCATGTTCCTGCAGCAGCCCGGCGTGGTCCTGGACCGGGATACCATCTCGGACGCCACCCGCGGTCGCGAGAGCCTGCCCATGGAGCGCGGCATCGATGTGCAGATCAGCCGCCTGCGCCAGAAGCTCGGGGACAACGGCAAGAGCCCGCGCATCATCAAGACCATTCGCGGCAGCGGCTACATGCTGATCGCCGAAGTCCACGAGATCCCGTAACAGACAGATGCTACGGCGAGACCTTGAACGGGCAGAAGAGAGACCCATCACGGGGCAACGGGCAAGGCACAGAGGTAAGCACCCCATGCTGATCGACAAGAGACACACGCTGCCATGACGGGGCAGAAGTTCTGGCGGGCCCTGGTGCCCCGCTCCCTGCTGTCGCGGATGCTGCTGCTGTTGCTGCTCGCCATCCTGCTCTCCCAGACCATCCTCACCGGCATCTGGATGCAGCAGATCCAGAAGCGGGAGCTGGAGGGCATGCTCAGCACCACCCGCAACCTGGCGCTGTCGGCGGCTTCCACCGTCAACTTCTTCAAGTCCCTGCCCCTGCAATACCGCCACATCGCCCTGGATCAGCTGCGCAACATGGGGGGCAGCCGCTTCTTCGTCTCCCTGAACGAGGAAGAGATCCACATCAGCGCCATCCCCGACAGCGAGCGCAAGACGCTGGTGCTCAAAGAGGTGCAGGAGGTGCTCAGCCGCAAGCTCTCCGACGCCATGGCGATCAAGGTGGACTTCTCCCGCCCCGAGGAGCTGCACGTCTTCAACAACGACACCCTGCTGGCGGATCTCCCCTCCTCCTGGGCCCGCTACACCCTGTCCCTGGAGCCTATCAATCCGCCGGTGCTGGTGACCCAGATCGAGATAGAACCGGGGGAGTGGCTCTATCTGGCGGCCCTGCTGCCCGCCCCCTACATGACGCTGGATGACACCGTGATGCCGAGCAACCAGGTGCGTTTCATCGCCCTGATGACGGTCTTCCTCTGCTTCTTCACCTTCATGCTGGTGCGCTGGCAGACCCGCCCCCTGCGTCGCCTCGCCAAGGCAGCGGTCAACCTCGGCAAGGACATCGACCAGCCGTCCCTCAAAGAGGAGGGTGCCTCCGAAATCGTGGCGGCGACCCGCGCCTTCAACATCATGCAGCAGCGCATTCGCCGCTTCATCGACGATCGGGAGCGCCTCTTCAGCTCCATCTCCCACGACCTCAAGACCCCCATCACCCGGCTGCGACTGCGGGTCGAACTGCTGGACGACGAGGTGCAGATCGCCAAGTTCAACAAGGACCTGGACGAGCTGGAGCTGATGGTCAAAGGGGCGCTGCAGACGGTCAAAGAGACGGACATTCACGAGAACCTCGAGCAGATCGACGTCAACGCCCTGCTGGAGCAGATGGCGGAGGCCATGAACCTGCACGAGGATCTGCTCACCATCGAGGGGCACTGCAAGTGGCCCTATCGCGGCAAGCTGCTGGCCCTCAAGCGCTGCATCGGCAACCTGGTGGACAACGGCATCAAGTACGGCCAGAAGGTGCGCATCATCATCATGGATGACGAGGAGATGCTGATCCTCTTCATCATGGACAAGGGGCCCGGTCTGCCGGACGATCAGTTCGAGCGCATCTTCGAGCCCTACTACCGCCTCAGCACCGATGCCGCCGGCACCGGGCTGGGCCTTGGCATCGCCCGCAACATAGCCCACGCCCACGGCGGCGACCTGGTGCTGGAAAATCGCCCCCAGGGCGGCCTGCAGGCCACCCTCTCCCTACCAAGGCAGTAATGTATGAAGTGGTTGTCTTTTTCTGTCATCGCCCTGCTCTCCCTGCCCGTTTGTGCCTCCCAGGTGGAGGTATTGCACTGGTGGACCTCCGGCGGCGAGGCCAGGGCCGTGGAAGTGCTCAAGTCCGAGTGGGCCGAACAGGGCAACCAGTGGAACGACTTCGCAGTACAGGGGGGGGGCGGCAAGAGCGCCATGACGGTGCTGAAGAGCCGGGCCCTGGCGGCCAACCCACCGGAGGCGGCCCACCTCAAGGGGTTCGAGCTGCACGAGTGGGGCAGCCTGGGCTTTCTGCGCGATCTCACCCCCATGGCCGAGCACCTCGGCTGGTACCCTCAGCTGCCCCCCATGGTGCGCGATACCCTCAGCCAGAACGGCGCCCTGATGGCGGTCCCCACCGGCATCCACCGGGTCAACTGGCTGTGGCTCAACCGCAAGGTATTCGAGCAACAGGGGCTAAAGCCCCCCACCGACTGGGCCCAGTTCGTGGCGGTGGCGGACAAGCTCAAGGAGCAGGGCATCACCCCCCTCGCCATCGGTAACGAACCCTGGCAGATCGCGGTGCTGTTCGAAACGGTGGCCCTCGGCGAAGGGGGCAAGACCTTCTATCGCAAGGCCTTCCTCGAACAGGACAGCGCCACCCTGACCGGCCCCGACATGGTGCGGGTGCTGACCCGCTTCCAGCAGTTGCGCGCTTATGTGCCCGAGAAATACGCCGGCCTGAAATGGCATCAGGCCACCAACCTGCTGGAGAGCGGCGGCGCCGCCATGCAGGTGATGGGGGACTGGGTGAAAGGGGAGCTGAGCGCCGGCAACTACCGCCCCGGCGAGGATATCGAGTGCCTGCCAAGCCCGGGCAGCCAGGGGCTGTTCAGCTACAACCTCGACTCCATCGCCATGTTCAAGCAGCGGGATCCCGCCCAGTTGCAGGCCCAGGGCGAGCTGGCCAGGCTGTTGATGACACCGCGCTTCCAGGAAGCGTTCAACCGGGTGAAGGGCTCCATCCCGGCGCTCATCAAGCCGGACATGAGCAAGTTCGATCGCTGCGCCATCCGCTCCTATCAGGACTTCCTCCACGCCGAGCAACAGGATAACCTGCTGCCCAGCATGGCGGAGGGGATGGCGGTGCCCACCAACATGCGCCAGGGGATCATGGATGTGCTGAGCAGCTTCTTCAACGACGCCAGGGCCAACCCCGAGCAGACGGCACAGCAGCTGGAGCGCGCCATGCGCTCGACCCGTTCCGGCGCGGAGCAGAAATGACAAAGGCGGACATCGTCCGCCTTTGAGTGCCGAGAGCCTGGCTCTCAGGAGGGATCGTTCTCGTCCTCATCCTCGTCGTAGTAGTCGCTGAGTTCGATCCAGAGCCCCAGTCCGATCATCACCATGGAGCCGAACCAGGTACCGGTATTACCTATCGGGCTGCCCAGCACTATCATGGCGAACGACAAGAACCCCATGCCTGCGTAGGCTTGCAATCTGCCGTAGGAGACCTGCATATTCACACCTCCTTGTTGAATATGGTTCAATTTTTATATTACTCATCGAGCGAAGCCTGGGTAGAGCCGGTTCACATTTTGGTAGCATATGCTGCATAACTGCCCCGTGGTTTGATTATTTTTTCGCCGCGAGTATCATTGCTGGCCGAATTGGTTGAAGGTTGATTATTGATGAGTGCTTTATTCTGCGGCGCAACGCACGAGTTGGACGCAATCGGGCTTCGTTGCCCCGAACCCATGACGATAGCGCGCAAGAAGGTGCGACTGAAGGTTGATTATTCATGAGTACTGTATTCTGCAATGCGACCCACGAGCTGGACGCAATCGGGCTTCGTTGCCCCGAGCCCGTGACGATGGCGCGCAAGAAGGTGCGGCTGAAGGTTGATTATTCATGAGTACTGTATTCTGCAATGCGACCCACGAGCTGGACGCAATCAGGTCTCACTGCCCCGAACCCGTGACGATAGCGCGCAAGAAGGTGCTGCTGAAGGTTGATTATTCATGAGTACTGAATTCTGCAATGCGACCCACGAGCTGGACGCAATCGGGCTTCGTTGCCCCGAACCCGTGATGATGGTTCGCAAGAAAGTGCGGCTGATGGCTGACGGGGAGACCCTGCTGGTCAGCGCCGACGACCCCTCCACCACCCGCGACATCCCCAGCTTCTGCCGCTTCATGGACCACACCCTGGTCGCCAGCGAGACTGAGCAGGCCCCTTACCGCTACCTGATCCGCAAGGGTCAATAACCCCGTACCGGAGCAAACATGACAACCATTACCCGTATCGGGACCACCCAGCGCTGGTCTGATGTGGTCATCCACAACGGCACCCTCTACGTGGTGGAAGTGCCCGCCACCGAGACCGCCGACATCCACCAGCAGACCCGTGAAGTGCTGGAAAGCCTGCAGCGCCTGCTGGAAGCCAACGGTTCCGGCGTCGACAGGATCCTGATGGCCAACATCTATCTCAAGGACATTGAAGACATCGCCGCCTTCAACGCGCAGTGGGATGCCTGGATCCCGGCCGGCACAGCCCCCGTTCGCGCCTGTGTACAGGCCCGTCTCGCCCACGAAGGCTACAAGGTGGAAGTGCAGCTGACTGCGGCTGTCTAAACAAAGCAGGATGCCTGGCTCCCCTGATGCAGACACAGCCCCCGTTCGCGCCTGCGTGCAGGCCCGTCTCGCCCACGAAGGCTACAAGGTGGAAGTGCAGCTGACTGCGGCTGTCTAAACAAAACGGGATGCCTGGCTCCCCTGATGCAGACACCGCCCCCGTGCGCACCTGCATGCAGGCCCGCCTCGCCCACGAAGGCTACAGGGTGGAAGTACAGCTCACTGCCGCTGTCTAATCAAAACGGGATGCCTGGCTCCCCTGATGCAGACACCCCCTCCGTGCGCACCTGCGTACAGGCCTGTCTGGCCCACGAAGGCTACAGGGTAGAAGTGCAGCTGACCGCGGCTGTCTAATAGGCAGTTATCCCCTCATCCCCGCCCCTTCTCCCGCAAGGGGAGAAGGGAGCAAAGAACAAGGCGCCACTGCCCACAACGCCGAATAACAAAAGGCCCCGCCATCGCTGGCGGGGCCTTTCTATTGGCATCGAACCGGGCCGCTTAGGCAGTCGGGGTCAGGGTGATGGTCACCCGACGGTTCTGGGCCTTGCCTTCGGCGGTGCTGTTGCTGGCCACCGGCTGATCCGGGCCCACACCACTGATGGCGATGCGGCTGCCGGACACGCCCTGGCCGATCAGCTGGGCGGCAACGGCATCGGCGCGATCCCGGGAGAGCTTCATGTTCAGCTCGCGGGAGCCGGTGCTGTCGGTGTGACCGACCACGTTCAGACGGGTCTTGTCGAACTCGGCAACCACCAGGGCCACGCCGGACAGGGTGTTGGCACCGGCGGCTTTCAGCTGGGCGCTGGAGCTGTCGAAGGTGACGTTGTTCGGCATGTTGAGGATCAGCTGATCACCGTTGCGGGTCACGCTGACGCCGGTGCCTTGCAGCTTCTCGCGCAGCTTGGCTTCTTGCACATCCATGTAGTAACCGATACCGCCACCCAGGGCCGCACCGGCGGCGACGCCAGTCAGGATGCCCTTTTTGCGGTCGCCCTTGCTGGAGGAGAGCGCCCCCACGGCTGCGCCGGTCGCCGCACCCGCCAACGCGCCCCAGGCGCCCTTGGAGGTCTGGGATTCACCGGTATAAGGGTTGGTGGTACAGCCAGTGATGGCGACGGTCAGGGCAAGTGCAGGAACCAGTTTCTTGAAATGCATGAAAAAACCTCTGAAAAAGAACGACTCTAGCCGATAGCCGCGCATTCTAACCCAGAGAGGCGCCAGAGTGTGACGCGCGCATTGCGAAGATGGGCAGGGGGCAAAACGCCCCCTGCCCCTTGCGACTTACCCGGTGCAGGCCATCTTCGGACGGGCCCGCATCAATATTTGATATCCCGGGCCTTGTCTCGCCCCTCCTGCTTGTTTTCACGATGCTCCTGGCGGCAGTCGGCATTGCCCACCACCCCCTCACGACACGCCTGTTTCGCGTCACGGGACTCCTGACGGGTATCCTGACGCACATCGCGGGCGTCACGGCGCTCCTGGGCCTGCTTGGTGGCCTGTGCAGGCAGGGCGGCCAGCAAGGCGGTGGCGGCAAGCAGCGCCAATACGGACTTCTTCATGATGGCTCCTTCGCCAGACAACCTGAACCGGTCCGGCGTCTTTCAATGATAGGGGAGGGGCAAGATCCCGGTAGCGCCAACTCGGCCCTCGGGGGCGTCGTCTGTGCAGCCTCGGACCTTCTTGCACAGGGCCAGCTTCCCCTCGTGTTTGCCCTGACGAGCAACGTCATCCTCAGGGTGCAGCCGATCAGACCGGGGGAGAGAGGGCGAACGGCGCTCAGTGACACGGGGCTCCATCGTGATGGCGCTCCCGATGGTGAACCCGTGTGACTGTATCCCGGCTGTACCAAGGGGCGAAAAGGCTCCCGGCCCGGCGCAACGGAACATGCTCCCGGGGTCTGGAGTGGTTGCCCCCCAGATGCGGGTTGTCTCATAAGAGCCCATGGCCCCAGAGTGGGGGACATTTCTCACGGAGCCATGACCATGTCGTCCCTTTCCCGCCCCGCGCTGCTCATCATCGACATCCAGGTGGGCCTCCTTCACGGCCCGGAAGCCCCCCATGCCGGGGCCGAGACCCTGGCCAACATCAATCGCCTGAGCCAGGCGGCCCGCAGTGCCGCTCTCCCCGTGCTGGCGGTGCGCCACACGGGCCCGGCCGGCAGCCCCATCGCCGCTGGCAGTCCGTTCTGGCAGCTTGCGCCTGAGCTGGTCGTCGGCGAGGCCGATCGGGTGTTCGACAAGCAGCGCCCCAGCGCCTTCCATGGCACCGGTCTCGATGGCTGGCTGAAAGAGGACGGCGTGCAGACCCTGATCGTCACCGGCATGAAGACCCAGTACTGCATCGACACCACCTGCCGGGCGGCGGCAGATCTCGGCTACACCGTAGTGCTGGTGAGCGATGCCCACACCTGCATGGACACGCCGCAACTGACCGCCTCCCAGATCATCGCCCATCACAACGCCACCCTGGCCGGCCCCTTCGTGCGGCTGATGAGCAGCGACGAGGTGTGCGAGGCGCTCGACTGCACCCTTGAGCCCTGCTGATTCAGTGCAAAAAAGAAGGGAGGCTTGAGCCTCCCTTCTTCGTGCATTTCCCCTTCACGTCGCCGCTGCTTGCTGGCACTCGGCGTGGCAAGGGCAGGTCACCAGATGATCGTTCACCATGCCCACCGCCTGCATGAAGGCGTAGCAGATGGTGCTGCCGACGAAGGTGAAGCCGCGCTTCTTGAGGGCCTTGGACATGGCATCCGACTCTGGTGAGGTCGCCGGAATGTCGCCGTTGCCCTGACGCTGGTTGACGATGGGGGCGCCGCCGACAAAGCTCCACAGATAATCGACGAAGTCGATGCCTTCCGCCTCCAGCGCCAGATAGGCGCGGGCATTTTTGATGATCGATTGCACCTTGAGCCGGTTGCGGATGATGCCGGTATCCTGCATCAGCCGCGCCACGTCCTGGTCGTCGAACTGCACGATGCGCACCGGATCAAAATCCGCATAGGCGCGATGGTAGCTCTCGGTGCGCTTGAGGATGGTGATCCACGACAGCCCCGCCTGTTGGCCATCGAGGCAGAGCTTGGCAAACAACTCGCGGGCGTCATACACCGGCCTGCCCCACTGCTTGTCATGGTATTCGATGTATTCCGGGTCTCTGGTCACCCAGGCGCAACGCAGTTCCATTTCCTCTCCCCTGTTTTTCATCGGCCATCGGCAGGCCGCTTGCGTCGGCGACATCATAGAGCAAGCGACAACATAGCCCCACTAATCCCCTGTAATTTCGCCTATTATCCGACCATGCCAGACGGTATACTCCCTCGGTTCACATTCAGCAAATCTTGCTCTGATTTCATTTCGCGCGAAAAACACTATGCAAAAATTCGATGTCAAAACCTTTCAGGGCCTGATCCTGCAGTTGCAGGACTATTGGTCCCGCCAGGGCTGTACCATCATTCAGCCGCTGGATATGGAAGTGGGTGCCGGTACCTCCCACCCCATGACCTGCCTGCGCGCCCTGGGCCCGGAGCCCATCGCCTGCGCCTACGTACAACCGTCCCGCCGTCCGACTGACGGCCGCTACGGTGAAAACCCGAACCGCCTGCAGCACTACTACCAGTTCCAGGTGATCATCAAGCCCTCCCCCGACAACATTCAGGAACTCTATCTGGGCTCCCTGAAAGAGCTGGGCATGGATCCCGAGATCCATGACATCCGCTTCGTGGAAGACAACTGGGAAAACCCGACGCTGGGTGCCTGGGGTCTGGGCTGGGAAGTGTGGCTGAACGGCATGGAAGTGACCCAGTTCACCTACTTCCAGCAGGTTGGCGGCCTCGAATGCAAGCCGGTCACCGGCGAGATCACCTACGGTCTCGAGCGTCTGGCCATGTACATCCAGGGCGTCGACAGCGTCTACGACCTGGTCTGGTCTGACGGCCCGCTGGGCAAGACCACCTACGGCGACGTGTTCCACCAGAACGAAGTGGAGCAATCCACCTACAACTTCGAACACGCCGATGTGGAGTTCCTGTTCCACTGCTTCGAGCAGTACGAGAAGGAAGCCCAGAATCTGCTGGCACTGGAAAAACCGCTGCCGCTGCCTGCCTACGAGCGCATCCTGAAAGCCGCTCACTCCTTCAACCTGCTGGATGCCCGCAAGGCCATCTCGGTCACCGAGCGTCAGCGCTACATCCTGCGCATTCGCACCCTGACCAAGGCCGTGGCAGAGGCATACTACGCCTCCCGCGAAGCGCTGGGCTTCCCGATGTGCCAACGTGGCAGCAACGAGAACAAGCAAGGTTAAGGAACGGACATGGCACAACATACATTTCTGGTAGAGATCGGTACTGCTGAGCTGCCGCCCAAAGCCCTGCGCTCCCTGGCCGAAGCCTTTGCCGACAACTTCAAAGCCGAACTGACCAAGGCCGATCTGGCCTTCAGCGACGTCGAGTGGTTTGCCTCACCGCGCCGTCTGGCGCTGAAAGTGAGCGAGCTGGCTGGCGAACAGCCGAGCAAGAGCGTCGAGAAGCGCGGCCCGGCCGTGGCTCAGGCGTTCGATGCCGAAGGCAAGCCGACCAAGGCTGCCGAAGGCTGGGCCCGTGGCAACGGCATCACCGTTGAGCAGGCCGAGCGTCTGGTCACCGACAAGGGCGAGTGGCTGGTTCACACCGCCAAGGTCGAAGGCCGTCCGGCCGTCGATCTGCTGGGCGAACTGGTCGCCTCCGCACTGGCCAAGCTGCCGATCCCGAAAATGATGCGCTGGGGCGACAAGACCATCCAGTTCGTGCGTCCGGTCTTTACCGTGACCCTGCTGCTGGATGGGGATCTGGTGCCCGCCCACATTCTGGGTATCGACTCTGCCCGCACCCTTCGCGGTCACCGCTTTATGGGCGAGAGCGAGTTCACCATCGACAACGCCAGCCAGTACCCGCAGATCCTGCAGGAGCGCGGCATGGTGATTGCCGACTTCATGGCACGCAAGGCCAAGATCAAGGCTGACGCCGAAGCGGCCGCTGCCGCCTTCGGTGGCGTGGCCGATCTGGACGACGCCCTGCTGGAAGAAGTGACCGCACTGGTCGAGTGGCCGGTGGTGCTGACCGCCAACTTCGAAGAGAAGTTCCTGGCCGTGCCGGCTGAAGCGCTGGTGCACACCATGAAGGGTGACCAGAAGTACTTCCCGGTCTACGACAAGAACGGCAAGCTGCTGCCGAAGTTCATCTTCGTCACCAACATCGAGTCCAAAGACCCGAGCCAGATCATCAGCGGCAACGAGAAGGTGGTTCGCCCCCGTCTCTCTGATGCCGAGTTCTTCTTCAAGACCGACCTCAAGCAGACCCTGGCCTCCCGCCTGCCGCGCCTTGAAACCGTGCTGTTCCAGCAACAGCTGGGCACCGTCAAGGCCAAGGTCGAGCGCATCGAGACCGTCGCCGGCTTTATCGCCGAGCGTATCGGCGCCGACGTGGCTCAGGCCAAGCGTGCCGGTCTGCTCTCCAAGTGTGATCTCATGACCAACATGGTCGGCGAGTTCACCGACACCCAGGGTGTCATGGGGATGCACTACGCCCGTCACGATGGCGAAGACGAAGCAGTGGCCGTGGCCCTCAACGAGCAGTACATGCCGCGCTTTGCCGGCGATGCCCTGCCGTCCGGTCTGGTTGCCTGCGCCGTCGCGCTGGCCGACAAGTTCGACACCCTGGCCGGTATCTTCGGCATCGGCATGCTGCCGAAGGGTGACAAGGACCCGTTCGCCCTGCGTCGCGCCGCCATCGGTGCCCTGCGCATCATGACCGAGAAGCAGCTGGATCTGGATCTGGTTGAACTGGTTGAAGAAGCGGTACGCGTCTACGGCGACAAGCTGACCAACAAAACCGTCGTCACCGACGTGGTCGACTTTATGCTGGGTCGCTTCCGTGCCGCCTATCAGGACGAAGGCATCGGTGCCGACGTGGTGCTGGCCGTGCTGGCCCGCCGCCCGACCCGTCCGCTCGACTTCGATCGCCGGGTCAAGGCCGTCAGCCACTTCCGCACGCTGGATGCCGCACTGGCACTGGCTGCCGCCAACAAGCGCGTGAGCAACATTTTGGCCAAGGTCGAAGGCGAATTGCCGACTGCCGTCAAACCGGAACTGCTGGTCGATGCCGCCGAGAAGGCGCTGGCCACCCAGGTTGCCGAACTGCAAGCCGAACTGGCCCCGCTGTTCGCCGCCGGTGACTATCAGGCTGCCCTCACCCGTCTGGCCGCCCTGCGCGAGCCGGTCGATACCTTCTTCAACGAAGTGATGGTGATGGCCGACGACGAAGCCCTCAAGGCCAACCGTCTGGCACTGCTGAACAACCTGCGCAACCTCTTCCTGCAAGTGGCGGATATCTCCCTGCTGCAGTGATTGAGGTTTGTTGGCTAGATCCAAAAACGGCGCCGAAAGGCGCCGTTTTTTATTTAGAGGTCTGTCATACATATAGCGCGAATTCAACTTCGAAGTGCGACACTCGCCTATGCCGCCTGACAGTACTCTTCGAATACCTTGACAGGCTGCCTG
>NZ_JAPCJD010000073.1:0-21186 GCF_027707845.1 Aeromonas sp. QDB14
AGGGTACCACCAATCAGCAGTTGGCCACCTCTCGCCATTCATCCATGAGTGTCGCACTTATTATCTGAATTCCCGAACAACCAACAAGGCAATCTTGCCGCCATCGCCATTTCGGGTCCGGCCGTCATTCAATTTGGTCAGCTGAATCAATCCACCACCAATCTGAACGGCAGCCAGAGCGTCGCCATCCTGGGCTCGGCCCTGAGCCAGAACCGGGGACTGGTCGGCATCAATCAGGGGGCGGGTGAGGGCAACCAGCAACTGAACGCCTTCGCCCTGTCCCTCGATGACAGCGGCCTGGGTGTCGTGACCGACATCAATCTCAGCTCCAGCGTCGCGAAGACCCCAGGGGGAAAGCCCCCCGCCAACACCACTACCAGCATCTATCTGGATGACACCGCCCTCACGGGCAGCAAGGGGGTCATTCAGGTGAACCAGGTCACGGGACAGGGAAACCAGTCAGTCAACATGGTTTCCCTGCCCCTGGCTGGCGCAGTAACGGCATCCCCATGATGCCGCAGGGATAGGAAGCCAGGCCCGGGGGTATCAGCCGATGGGCATATCTTCCGCTGAAAGTTCAATGGAGAGACTCATTATGCGTGGACTTATTTATAGCTCATTAGCCGCCGCGGTCATCATGGCCATGTCGGGCACTGCATCCGCCGATTACCGCGGTGACAGAGATGAGACAGGGGCAACCTTGACCAAGAAGGTCAAGGCAGAAGTCGATGTGGAATACGAAGGCAGGGTCAATGTCGGCGGCTACATCAACGTCAACAAACTCGGCATGGCCGTCGTGGACAACCAGCAGTCCAGTTCCATGATAGGCACCGCCAATACAAGAACGGAGAACACGAGCAAGATCGACGGCTCGTTCAAGGGTGCATCCGTAACATCGGCGCCAACGTCGCAGCTGGTGACTCCAACGTACAGGGCAACAGCGCTTCCCTGGCCGCCTATGACGAGGTCGATGCCGAGTTCATCATGGGTCGTGGTCAACAACAACATGGCGCCCCTGGCGGATCGTCGGATGCCGAGGTCTTCTCCACCCAGAGCGCCAGCAACAACTGGACGACCAATCACGGCCATCAGAACAAGGCCGGTGTGGGCGATGGGGCCTTCAAGGATGCCGCAGGCAACATCGGGGTCAACGTGACCTCGGGCTCGGGTAACGTCCAGGCCAACAACATGGCAGCCTCCGTGTCCACCGGCAACATGGCCGTGGCCACCGTGGCCAACAGCCAGAGCGTCTCCAAGAACATGACCGAAAACCAAAGCCTGAGTGCAACCAAGACGGTTGACAAGGCGGGTGTGTTCCTCGGTCTCAAGGCTTGGGGCGATTACGAGGGGGGCGGTACCGGCCATGATGTCAAGAAAGGACATGGCCACGACAATGACAACGACAGGTACGGCAACAACAACCCGAAAGATGATGGCAAGTTCGAGTTCAAGGAAGAGGGTGACATCAAGCTCAGTGGGTACGCCGTCGGGTATATTCCCGTGGTCAACACCTACACCAGCCGCGAAACCTTCAACCGGGCAACCATCGATGGCGGCGCCTTCAACGGTGCCGTGGGCAACATCGGGGTGAACGTCTCCTCGGGGACCAACAACCTGCAAGCGAACAATCTCTCGCTGGCCGCAGGGTTTGCCAAGTAAGTCGATGCGAGGGGGCCCAGTGCCCCCTTTTTCCCTGACACTGGAGGTCTGAATGCGCTGGCTGTTGCTGTGTTGTCCTGCCGTCTGGGCGGGCTCGGTGCCACTGGGAGAGCATCTTCCGGCGCTGGGGGATCTCAACAAACCGGTGCAGAGCATTCTGGAGCGCCGGTACGCCAACATCGAGCGCCAACATACGGATTTCAGCTGCGGGGCCGCCGCCGTCGCCACCATCTTGCGCTACGCCTACGGCCATGCAACCAATGAACGCTGGGTCATGGATGGCATGCTTGCCATGGCAGACCCGGAGCAGGTCAAGCACTACGGCTTCTCCATGCTCGACATGAAGCAGTACCTGCAAATGCTCGGCATGCGGGTCAGAGGGTATCGACTGGGCGATGAAAAACTGCGCCAGGTGAGGGTGCCCACCATCGTCCTGCTCAACATTCGCGGCTATCAGCACTTTGCCGTGCTGCGGGCCATCGATCGCCACGATCGCGTCTATCTGGCAGACCCGGCCCTCGGCAACCGGGTGATCACGTTCAAGGAGTTCAAGGAGAGCTGGAACGGCATCCTCCTCGCCGTCATCGGCGCGGGCTATCGTCCCGATGCCCCCCTTGCCAACCCCTCTCCCCCGCTCTCTGTCAGAGGCAAGGATGGGCTCTTCGCCCCGGTCAATGAAACATCCCTGCTGGAATTCGGTTTTCAGCACAAGGAGCTAATGTGAGGTCATCATGAATACCCGACCCGCCCTATGCCTCCTCTGCAGCCTGGGTGGCATCGCCTCTCCGCTGCTGGCAGCACCGGACCCGCTGGCCCATCTGTCAGACCACTTTGCGCCCGAACTGGCGGACGGGGAGCTGGCCCACCTGCGCGGCCGCTATGTCAGCAGCCATGGCATCAGCTACTTCGGCATCGAGTTCATCTCGTCACTGACCACGGCCCAGGCCCAGCAGACGGCGGCCATGAACCTGGCACTGAGCATTGTGCAAAACAAACCCAAGCTGGATGTGCGCGTCAAGGATGAGGTCAAGCCCGCGGCCACGCCCGCCAAGGAGGCCCAGGTGCAGGGGGCCGGGCTGGTGCAGGTCGTTCAACTGGAGGGGAGCGGCAACAGCTCGGTCAACCAGACCGGTATTGAACTGACCACCCCCACCATGACGGGACACCTGGTTCAGGCGGGCAGCTACGAGCATCAGGGCGATCTGGGCACCGCCACCTATCGGGTCTCGGGGAATTATGCCGGCTTGCAACTACACTCTTCCGACGGCCGGGTCCTGCTGGAGCAGAGCCTGCGCGGTACCGACTTCAGCCGGGGGCTGCTGCAGTTCAACAAGGTCAGAGGGGACGGTTTGCAGACGCTCAATCAGACCCGCATCTGGTTTTCGCGCTGAGCACCGGTGAGCCCGGGGGCTGAACCATCAGAAAGGATGATAAACAACAAGGACGTATCCCGATGAAACAGTCTCGCATGCTGTTGATTGCCCTCGCCCCCTTCGCCTGCTGGGGGGCCACGGCCGAGGAGGAGGCCCTGCAACAACAGCTGGATCTCCTGCGCCAGCAACTGATCCAGCAAAATCAGGCCCTTCATCAGCTCCAGGCCCGCCTGGAGGCCGTCAAGGCCGCCGGTGCCACGACGGCAACCGCCGGGGTCGGAGCCGGAGCCGCCGTCGCCTCCACCCAGCAGGACGCCTCACGGCGCACGCCGGAAGTCGGCCGCAGCACCGAAGACCTGATGCTCGAACAGCACAATGTGTTCGACCGCGCCCTGACCGTCGATGTGGGCCTCTCCTACCAGCACTACAACCGCAAGGATCTCGCCCTGCGCGGCTTCCTCGCCCTGGACGCCATCTTCCTTGGCGAAATCAACCTGGATCGGGTGCGCTCCGATCAGTGGACGGCGGATGTCATCACCCGCTACACCCTCAACGATCGCTGGCAACTGGAGCTGGCCCTCCCCTACATGTTCCGCAACACCAACTACCAGAGCACCGGCAAGGAGAACTCCAGCCGCGACTTCGAGGAGCAGAGCGTCAGCGATGGCGGTCTGGGGGATCTCAGCCTCGCCATCTACTACAGGGTCATGGCAGAGAGCGAGGATTGGCCGGATCTGGTGTGGAACTTCCGGGCCAAAGCGCCGACCGGCAAGGATCCTTACGGCATCGAGATCAACACCTCGGAATCGGGCAACCTGGTGACCCCCAAGGAGCTCGCCACCGGCAACGGGCTCTGGCAGCTCTCCACCGGCTTCTCCCTGGTCAAGACCATGGATCCCGCCATCCTGTTTGCCAGCCTCAACTATGGCCACAGCCTCAAACAGGACTTTGACGATATCTCCTACCAGCCCGGCAACCAGCCCGGCAGCATCCAGCTGGGGGACTGGTATGAATATGGCCTGGGGGTCGCATTCGCTCTCAACGAACGCTTCAGCCTCTCCTTCAACATCAACCAGCGCGTCACCATGGAGTCCGAACAGGGGTCCGAAGGCTTTGCCATGGAGAAGGTCACCGGCTCCGATGCCAACGCCGCCAGCTTTGGCATGGGGTCGACCTGGGCCATCACCGACAACCTCTCCATGGCGGTCAACTGGTCTGCCGGGCTCACCACGGACGCACCGGACTACACCATCGGGATCCGCTTCCCCTACCGCTTCTAGCCCCTTGCCCGGGCAGGTTGACGACAAAAAACGAGGGAGACATAACGCCTCCCTCTGCTTGTTGCCGCCAGCCTGCCTGGCGGGCCATCGGTGACATCACACCCCCAGGCGATCGCGCAGGGTGTACCAGGCGGCGCCGGCGGCGGTGAAGGGGATGCGCAGCAGGCGGCCACCCGGGAAGGGGTAGTGCGGCAGCCTGGCGAACGCATCGAAGCGCTCTGCCTGACCGCTCAGCACCTCGGAGAGCAGCTTGCCCGCCAGATGGGTACAGGTGACACCGTGGCCGCTGTAGCCCTGCATGTAGTAGATGTTGTGACCGATGCGGCCAAACTGCGGCAGGCGCGACAGGGTGAGCAGGAAGTTGCCGGTCCAGGTGTACTCCACCTTGACGTCGGCCAGCTGCGGGAAAGTCTTGAGCATCTTGGGGATGATCAGCCGCTCGATGTCCGCCGGATCCCGCGCCCCGTAGACCACGCCGCCGCCATAGATGAGCCGGTGATCGCCGGAGGTGCGGTAGTAGTCGAGCAGGTAGTTGCAATCCTCCAGACAGTAGTTCTGTGGCAAGAGTGAACGGGCCCGCTCCTCTCCCAGCACTTCGGTGGCGATCACCTGGGTGCCGCAAGGCATGCTCTTGCTGGCCAGTTCCGGCACCAGATTGCCGAGGTAGGCGTTGCCGGCCACCACGATAAAGCGTGCCTTCACCGCCCCTTTGGCGGTCTTGACCAACGCCGGCTGACCCGGAGTAATGCTGGTGACGGCGGACTGCTCGAAGATAAGCCCCCCCTGAATGCGGATGGCTTCCGCCTCCCCCAGCGCCAGATTGAGAGGGTGAATATGGCCGCCGCTCTTGTCGAGCAGGGCGCCGACGTAGCGATCGCTCGCGACCACCTCGCGCACCCCCTTGGCATCGAGCAGCTCCAGCTGGTCGTTGCCCCACTTCTCCCAGCGCGCCTTCTGCGCCTTGAGCTCGTGCAGCTGCTTCTCGGTCTCGGCGGCAAAGACGCCCCCCTCCTGCAGATCGCACTGGATGTTGTAGCGCTTGATCCGCTCGCGGATGATCTGGCCCCCCTCAAACAGCATGGAGCCGAGCAGCCTGGCCTGATCCGGCGGGCAGTTCGCTTCGATGGTGTCGATGTCGCGGCTGTAGGAGTTGACGATCTGGCCGCCGTTGCGGCCGCTGGCGCCAAAGCCGACCCTGGCCGCCTCCAGCACCACCACCTTGTACCCCTTCTCCACCAGATGCAGCGCACTGGAGAGGCCGGTGTAGCCTGCGCCTATGACGCAGACGTCGCACTCCAGCTGCTCGGTGAGCGTGGGATAGGGCGCGTGTTTGTTGGCACTGGCTGCGTAGTAACTCTTTACATGTTCGGTCATGATCCCTGTTTCCTTACCGGTTCGTTTCCAACACAACGGGTTGTTCACATTAAAAGCTGGCCGGGGTGTGGGCGCTGACGATGCGGCAGACCTGCCCCGAGGGATTGCTGAAACTGTGGGGCTCGCCGGTGTCGATGACATAGCTGTCCCCGGCGCACAGTTCATAGGTCTGGCCGGCCAGGGTCAGCAGCACCGACCCTTCCAGCACGGTGCCCACCTCCTCCCCCTGATGCTTCACCACGCCGCCGGTGTCGGTGCCGGGGGCATAGGTCTCCAGCATGAAGCCGAGCTGGCGCCGATTGTTGCCGTTGTGCACCAGCTTCATGGAGACCCCCTGGCTGCCGAGCTCGATGAGCTGCTCCGCCTTGATCACCACGCTGGGCGTGCTCGCCACCTCCTCTTCGGCGAAGAAGCGCGACAACGGCAGCTCGTAGACGCTCAGCAGCTTTTGCAGGGAGGCCACCGAGGGGCTCACCTTGTTCTGCTCTATCATGCAGATGGCGCCGTGGGTCAGGCCGCTCAGCTCCGCCACCCGGCGCTGGGAGAGCCCGAGCTCCCTGCGGATCCGGGCAAGCCGCTCCCCCATGTTTCTCTCGTGCTCCGCCAGGGGGTTGTCCGTCATGGTCCGCCACCGGACCTCACCACGGGATTGCTCCATCGCCCACCTCCTTCCATGGTCATTCGAATACCTGGGGCCGACTGGTCAATATAGTGAGTCAGGCACGTCAGCCCCGTTCACTATCCTGCACAACCCAGAGCGTTCATTATTTTGCACACCCTGCGCGATGAAACCCGCTACAATCGCGCTCACAGCCCCATTTCTAGCATGTGACGCCCAGTTCACTCAAATATATTTAACACTTGAAAAACATTTCGGCTCATTTTATGGTCGTTACGTGCTTATTATTCTATACGGTGGTGCCCACATAAACGCGCCACCCAGACCCACTATCGAGGCCCCTTACTTATGTCAGCATCACAACCTGCTCTCTCCCTGATCAAATCCCTGGCCTATGTCGACGGCCGCTGGTGCGAGTCCCTGGGCGGGCGCCGGTTCGAGGTCCTGAACCCGGCCACCGGCCAGGTCATCACCCAGGTGCCCGACATGGACGGGGAGGACACCCGCCTCGCCATCGCGGCGGCCCACGCGGCGCAACCCGCCTGGGCGGCCCTCACCGCCAAGGAGCGCAGCAGCAAACTCTACGCCTGGTTCGAGCGCATCATGGCCAACCAGGAGGAGCTCGCCCGCATCATGACCTGCGAGCAGGGCAAGCCGCTGGCGGAAGCCAAAGGAGAGGTAGCCTACGGCGCCAGCTTCATCCAGTGGTTCGCGGAAGAGGGCAAGCGTGCCTATGGCCGCACCATCCCCGGCTTCTCCGCCGATCGGCGCCTGGCCACCATCAAGCAGCCGGTGGGGGTCGTGGCCGCCATCACCCCCTGGAACTTCCCCATCGCCATGATCACCCGCAAGGCGGGTCCGGCGCTGGCCGCCGGTTGCACCATCGTCATCAAGCCCGCCGCCGAAACGCCCCTCTGCGCCCTGGCGCTGGCGGTACTGGCGGAGCAGGCGGGCATTCCCGCCGGGGTCATCAACATCGTCACCTCCCATCAGGCGAGCGCGGTGGGCAACGAGCTGTGCAGCAACCCCGTGGTGCGCAAGCTCTCCTTCACCGGCTCCACCCGCATCGGCAAACTGCTGATGCGCCAGTGCGCCGACACCATGAAGCGCCTCTCCCTGGAGCTTGGCGGCAACGCCCCCTTCATCGTCTTTGACGACGCCGACCTCGACGCCGCCGTGGCCGGAGCCCTGGCCTCCAAATACCGCAACGCCGGCCAGACCTGCGTCTGCGCCAACCGCATCCTGGTGCAGGCCAGCGTCTATGACGCCTTCGCCGAGAAGCTCGCCGCCGCGGTCAAGGCCTTCAAGGTGGGGGACGGCATGGGCGAGGGCGTCCAGATCGGGCCCCTCATCAACCCGGCCGCCGCCAGCAAGGTGGCCGAGCTGGTGCAGCAATCGGTCGCCGCCGGTGCCCGGGTGCTGGTGGGGGGCGACGCCCACCCCGCCGGTCCCCTCTTCTATCACCCCACCATCCTGACCGGGGTCACCCGGGGCAACCCCATTCTGGACGAGGAGATCTTCGGGCCCGTCGCGCCTCTGGTGCGCTTCGAGACGGAAGCCGAGGCCATTGCGCTTGCCAACGACACCCCCTATGGCCTGGCCGCCTACTTCTATGGCCGCGACATCGCCCGGGTGTGGCGAGTGGCCGAGGGGCTCGAATACGGCATGGTGGGGATCAACGAGGGGATCATCTCCACCGAACTGGCCCCCTTTGGCGGGATCAAGGAGTCGGGACTGGGCCGGGAAGGGGCGGCCGAAGGGCTGGAGGAGTACCTGGAGACCAAATACCTCTGCTTTGGCGGCATTCGCTGAGGGGAGTGAAGGGGCAATCGCATCGTTAAAACAGATGCGTTATGACACAGCCCATCGCTTTTACAGATAGAAAGAGGGGGCCGCCGGTCACGACCGAGCACCTTGTGGGCCCTGAGGGCACACCCGGGGCCCCCTTTTGCGAACAGGCCGCCCTGCCCGAGGGCAGTTGGCGGCACACATATGGCCAAATGGCACAGGAACAGCGGGGGCCCATGCCCCTCAGGGAGGAAAGATGAGTCATTCAAGCAACAACCAGCAGTGGCAGGCCCGCCGCGAAGCGGCCGTGGTCCAGGGGGTCGGCACCCTGCTGCCGGTCTTCATCGACCGGGCGCACAACGCCGAGCTGTGGGACGTGGAGGGCAACCGCTACATCGACTTTGCCTCCGGCATCGCCGTGCTCAACACCGGCCACAACCACCCCAAGGTGGTGGCGGCGGTGCGCGAGCAGCTCGAGAAGTTCAGCCACACCTGCTTCCAGGTAACCCCCTACTCCGGCTATATCGAGCTGGCGGAGAAGTTGAATGCCCTGGTGCCCGGCCCCACCCCCAAGCGCACCCTCTTCCTCTCCACCGGCGCCGAGGCGGTGGAGAACGCCATCAAGATCGCCCGCGCCCACACCGGTCGCAGCGGCACCATCGCCTTCAAGGGGGGCTTCCACGGCCGCACCATGATGGGCATGGCCCTCACCGGCAAGGTGGTGCCCTACAAGACCGGCTTCGGCCCCTTCCCGGGGGAGGTCTATCACCTCCCCTTCCCCGCCGACTACCTGGGAGTGAGTGAAGACGATGCCCTGGCCGCGCTGGATCTCTGCTTCAGCGCCGACATCGAACCCACCCGGGTGGCCGCCATCATCATCGAGCCGGTGCAAGGGGAAGGGGGCTTCTACCCCGCCTCCGCCAGCTTCATGCAGCGCCTGCGCCAGGTGTGCGACCAGCACGGCATCCTGCTCATCTGCGACGAGATCCAGACCGGTTTCTGTCGCACCGGCAAGACCTTCGCCACCGAATACAGCGGTGTCGAACCCGACATCATGACCCTCGCCAAGAGCCTGGCCGGCGGCTTCCCGCTCTCTGCCGTGGTGGGCAAAAGCGAGGTGATGAACGCCGCCAAGCCCGGTGGCCTGGGGGGCACCTATGCGGGCTCCCCCATCGCCTGCGCCGCCGCCCTGGCGGTGCTGGAGGTGATCGAGGAGGAGCGCCTGAACCAGAAGGCCCTGGCCCAGGGGGAGCAGATCAAGGCACGCCTGCACCAGCTGGCGACACGGTTTGACTGCATCGGCAACATCCGCGGCCCCGGCGCCATGGTGGCCATGGAGCTGGTGAAGGAGGGGGATGCCGCCAGACCGGACCCGGATCTCACCAAGCGGCTGGTGGCCGAGGCGGGCAAGCGGGGGCTGGTGCTGCTGGCCTGCGGCGTGCGTGGCAACGTGATCCGTTTCCTCGCCCCTCTGACCGCCCCGGCGGCCATCGTCGACGAGGGACTCGACCTGCTGGAGCAGGCCCTGTCCGCCTCCCTGGCCTGATCCGGAAGACCGCGTTCGCCCACGTACAAAAAAATGCGTTTTTGCTCCCTTGATATGCTTGTCAAGGGGGCATCACGAATGCACAATGCGCCGCCGTATTCAAGGACCGTCCGCTCATCGGAGCCCGGTTCTTTTTTTGCGCCAAACAAATCCATAACGAGGCCGGAACAGACCGGAAATGATAACGAGGTGGCACGCCATCTCACGACACCCACTTCTTAGTGAGGAACTCCATGGGGCATATCATCGCTTTCCTGCCGGCCCGCGCCGGTCTGCGCCATCCGTCCGCATCCCGGACTGGCGCCCCCACCGTGCAGGATGACCTCACCGTCAGCCTGATCCCGTCAGCCTGCCTGCGGGGGATCGCCTGATGCACCCGCACCCCGCCGGTCTGAAAAAAAGCCTGAAACTCTGGCACGTGGTCATCATGGGGCTGGCCTATCTCACCCCCATGGCGGTGTTCGACACCTTCGGCATCGTCACCGAGATCACCGAAGGCCATGTGCCGACCGCCTACCTGCTCGCCCTCATCGGCATGCTGTTCACCGCCATGAGCTACGGCCACCTGGTGCGCAAGTTCCCCTCGGCAGGCTCCGCCTACACCTATGCCCAGAAGGTGTTCCACCCCTATGTGGGTTTCATGGTGGGCTGGGTCTCCCTGCTCGACTACATGTTCATGCCCATGATCAACATGCTGCTGGCCAAGATCTACATGGAGGCTCTCTTCCCCGGCGTGGCCCCCTGGACCTACATCCTGACCCTGGCCGCCGTCATGACCTTCCTGAACCTGCGGGGCATCAAGCTGGTGGCGAACTTCAACAGCCTGATCGTCATCATGCAGTTCAGCATCATCGCCGTCTTCATCGGCCTCATCGCCTGGGGCGTGAGCCACGGCGAGGGCCTCGGCACGGTGGCGAGCAGCCGCCCCTTCTTCTCCGAGCAGATGCACATCAATCCCCTGCTGACCGGCGCCTCCATCCTCTGCCTGTCGTTCCTCGGGTTTGACGCCATCACCACCCTGTCGGAGGAGACCCCGAACGCGGATCGGGTGATCCCCCGCGCCATCGTGCTCACCGCCCTCATCGGCGGCGTGCTCTTCATCTCGGTCTCCTACTTCCTGCAGCTCTTCTTCCCGGACATTTCCCGCTTCCAGCAGCCGGATGCGGTGCTGCCGGAGATCGCCCTCTATGTGGGCGGCAAGCTGTTCCAGGCGGTGGTGCTGGTCTGCACCACGGTGGCGGTGCTCGCCTCGGGGCTCGCCTCCCACGCCGGGGTGTCGCGCCTGCTCTATGTGATGGGCCGGGATCGCGCCCTGCCGAGCCGCGTCTTCGGCTACATCCACCCCACCTGGCAGACCCCGGCTCTCAACGTGCTGCTGGTGGGCATGCTGGCCCTCTCGGCGGTGGTCTTCGATCTGGAGATGGCGCTGGCGCTCATCAACTTCGGCGCCCTGGTGGCCTTCACCTTCGTCAACCTGGCGGTGATTGCCCACTTCTATCTCAAGCTGGGTCACAACAAGACCCTGAAGGATCACCTGCTGTTCCTCGCCCTGCCCCTGTGCGGCGCCGCCTGCATCGGGGTGCTCTGGCTCAACCTGGAGCCCGCCTCCTTCGAGCTGGGGCTGATCTGGGCCGCCCTCGGCGCCATCTACCTGCTGCTGCGCCTCACCGTGTTCCGGGTCCGCCTCGGCCGCCCCGAGCAGGACGCCTCCTGAGCAAAACCGGCGCCCCCAGGGCGCCGGTTTCGCATGGTGGCAAAGCAGGACCCCGTCTGATGACAAGGTTGTCATCGACTTTCCGGCAGCGGTGGCGAAGTGATCGCTCACGGGGGGAACAAATTCCTCGCTGGCGGCCTTTTTCGCTTGTCTCCTCCCCCCCCTGAGGGCACAATACGGCGCCCCTTGAGAGCCGATGTTTCAACAACATCGGTTCTTTGCTTTTCTGGGGCACACCACCATTCACCAAGAGGCCGGCCATGTGCCGGAATTGATACCCAGATTGCCAAGCAATCTCCCGACGTTGTGAGGAAAAACATGGGGCATTTCACTGCTTTCCTGCCGGTCCCCGCCGGCGTGCGCCACGCATCTGTGCCACAGATGGGCGCCCCCTGTGTCCAGCGACGCGTTCCCGCGTCCCTGATCCCGTCCCATCTCGCCCACGGGGCCTGTGCAGAGGAGAAAGCGTGATGGCCGGTGCCAAGCTGCTCAAGACCCTCACCCTGTTCCAGGTCGTGGTGATGGGTCTGGCTTACCTCACGCCCATGGCGGTATTCGATACCTTCGCCATCGTCGGTGACATCACGGATGGTCGCGTGGCCACCGCCTACCTGCTGGCGCTCGGCGGCATCCTGCTGACCGCGTTCAGCTACGGCCACCTGGTGCGCCGCTTCCCGTCCGCAGGCTCCGCCTACACCTATGCCCAGAAGGTGTTTCACCCCTATGTGGGCTTCATGGTGGGCTGGTCTTCCCTGCTGGACTACATGTTCATGCCGATGATCAACATCCTGCTGGCCAAGATCTACCTGACCGCCATGTTCCCCACCGTGGAGCCCTGGATCTTCATCTTCGGTCTGGTGACCGTGATGACCTTCCTGAACCTGCGCGGTATCAAGCTGGTGGCGAACCTCAACGGCTTCATCGTCTTCATCCAGATCGCCATCATCGTCACCTTCCTCGGCCTCATCGCCTGGGGCCTGAGTCACGGTGAAGGGGCCGGCACCCTGATGAGCAGCCGTCCGTTCCATGTGGAGTCTGCCAGCATGCTGCCGCTGTTCACCGGCGCCACCATCCTCTGCTTCTCGTTCCTGGGCTTCGACGGCCTGAGCTCCCTCTCCGAAGAGACCCCGAATGCCGGCAAGGTGATCCCCCGTGCCATCGTGCTGACGGCCCTCATCGGCGGCATCATCTTCGTCACCGTCTCCTACAGCCTGCAGCTCTTCTTCCCGGATCTGGCCCGCTTCAAGGAGCCGGACGCCGTGCTGCCGGAGATCGCCCTCTACGTGGGTGGCACCCTGTTCCAGAGCGTGGTGCTGGTGTGCACCACCGCGGCCGTGCTCGCCTCCGGCATGGCGGCCCACGCCGGCGTGTCGCGCATCCTCTACGTGATGGGGCGCGATCGCATGATCCCGGAGCGGGTGTTCGGCTATATCCACCCCACCTGGCGCACCCCGGCCATAAACGTGCTGCTGGTGGGGGCCCTGGCCCTCTCCGCGGTCTCCTTCGATCTGGACATGGCCCTGGCCCTGGTGAACTTCGGCGCCCTGGTGGCCTTCACCTTCGTCAACCTCTCGGTGATCGGCCAGTTCTGGGTGCGCGAGAAGCGCAACAAGAGCCTCAAGGAGCACCTGCTGTTCCTGGTGCTGCCGCTGCTGGGGGCCGCCACCATCGGCGCCCTCTGGATCAACCTGGAGCAGAGCTCCCTGGAGCTTGGCCTCATCTGGGCGGGGATCGGGGTCACCTACCTCTTCCTGCGCCTCGCCGTGTTCCGCATCCCCTTCCGTCAGTACGAGGAAGCGGCCGACGGCCAGTAAGGCGGCACACACGCCCAAACAGAAGGGGAGCCCATGGCTCCCCTTCTTGCATTCAGACGTCCGGTGCGCGGACCCTCACCCCTGATTGAGCACGGCCGTGGCGGCCGCCTTGACCGGATCCCTGGTCACGGCGTTGACATCCTTGCGGGTCTGGTTGACCTTGTCCTGCGCCTGCTTCACACCGGCACTCTGCTTGTTCAGGGCCGCATTAGTGTGCTGCCTGGTCTCTTTCAGTCCCGCCGTCTTCTTGTCCAGCACGTCCGTGGTGTGTTTCTTCACCTCGGCATTGGCCTTCTCCTTCTGCTTGCGCACCAGCTTGTCGGCATCGCAGTTGCCCTTGACCCCCAGGGTGGCGTTCATCGCCTCGTTCCTGACCGCCTTGTCGAGGTTGCACTCGGACTTGAACACGCTGGCCTGCGCACCGGCAGACAGCAGACCCAGGGAGAGGCACAAAACCCATGCACGCATCATCACTTCCTCAGTTTCAAGACAGGAAAGTCCGGCAGCATATAACCCAGGGATCCCAGTGCAAGGGCGGGGGCCGGTGATGAGCCGGATGGCGTCATATCGGCGTTTGCTCCGACACCTTTTGTCTGCGACGCCCCCTGCAGCCCTGTCACCAAAGCATCATAAAAGTGTCACGTTGTCATATTTCTGTCATGGAGCCTTGTTGTAATGCGCCCGTCCATTTTCAACGCAGAACGACCCCAAGAGGCCATATGCACAGCACCGCATCTTCCGCACCCCAGCAGATCCGTCGTCCCGGCCCCCTGTTCAACTGGCTCGCGGTGATCACGCTGATCTACCTGATCCTGGTCGCCGTTGGCGCCGTCTCCCACGGCTTCAAGGGCTTCTCCGGCGGCGCCGAGGGCGCGGCCCAGATCTTCGCCTTTGCCAACAACCCCTTCGTCGCGCTGCTGCTCGGCATCCTGGCCACCGCCCTGGTGCAATCCTCCAGCACCGTCACCTCGGTGATCGTCGGCCTGGTGGCAGGGGGCCTGCCCATGGCCATGGCCATCCCCATGGTGATGGGGGCTAACCTCGGCACCACCATCACCAACACCATCGTCTCCCTGGGGCACATCCGGGACAGAGGCGAGTTTCGCCGCGCCTTCGCCGCCGCCACCGTGCACGACTTCTTCAACCTGCTGGCGGTCTTCATCTTCCTGCCCCTGGAATTGATGTTCGGTCTGCTGCAAAAGAGCGCCGAGTGGCTGTCCGGTCTGCTGATGGGCTCCGCCGACATGTCCATGAAGGGCATGGACTTCATGAAGCCCCTCATCTCCCCCTCCCTGGATCTCATCGACAGCGCCGTCGCCTTCCTGCCGGGCAAGGGCCCCGCCATCGCCACCATCGTCATCGGCATTCTGCTGATCCTCGGCTGCGTCACCGCCCTTGGCAAGGTGCTGCAACGGGTCATGGTGGGTCGTGCCAAGGAGCTGCTGCACAAGGCCCTGGGCCGTGGTCCGCTCACCGGCATCGCCTCCGGCACCCTGGTGACCGTGATGGTGCAGTCCTCCTCCACCACCACCAGCCTGATGATCCCCCTGGCGGGAGGCGGCGTGTTCAGCACCCGCCAACTCTATCCCTTCACCCTGGGGGCCAACATCGGCACCACCATCACCGCCCTGCTGGCCGCCACCGCCATCAGCGGTGCCGGTGCCCAGCTCGCCCTGACCATCGCCCTGGTCCACGTGCTGTTCAACCTCTTCGCCGTGGTGCTCATCTACGGGGTACCCTTCCTGCGGGAGCTGCCCATCAAGGCCGCCGAAGCCCTGGCCCGGGTCGGCAGCGAGAACAAGCTGCTGGCGCTGGGTTACGTGGCCGGGCTCTTCTTCGCCCTGCCCGCCCTGATGATGGTGGCCGTCAAGTAAATCCGAACCGGGGGCATCATGCCCCCGGTGCCTTGCCCGTCCGGTCACATCCTCCGGCATCCCCCCTCGCCCTCCCTCCCCGGCTGGGATAAGATGCCCCTTCATTGCACTCTGATTTCAAGGAACAGGAAAACCCGATGAAATTCATTCTGATAGCCCTTCTTATCGCCGGCGCCGCCTACTACTTCTACTCCAGCAGCAACAACCGGAAGCTGGCGGAAGAGAACGTGCGCAAGGGGGCCGAGTTCCTCGCCAGCAACCAGGAAAAACCCCTGGTGACCACCACCGCCTCCGGCCTGCAGTACGAAGTGCTGACCCCGGGCACCGGTACCGTTCACCCCAGCGCCACCAGCAAGGTGAAGGTGCACTACGAGGGCAAGCTGCTGGACGGCACCGTGTTCGACAGCTCCGTCGCCCGTGGCGAGCCCATCGAATTCGGCCTCAACCAGGTGATCAAGGGGTGGACCGAAGGGGTGCAACTGATGGTGGAAGGGGAGAAGACCCGCTTCTACATCCCCGCCAACCTGGCCTATGGCGACAGAGCCGCCGGCAAGATCCCGCCGGGCTCAGTCCTCATCTTCGACGTGGAGCTGCTGGGCATTCAATAAACCCGCCCGGGGCCCGCGTTGATCTTGGCGGTGGCGCTGCGGGGCATCCCGTCAGAGGCCACGTCCGACGGACCCTGATCACAACGCCGGCGCACTGCGCCGGCGTTGTCGTTTCTGCCCCGGTCTCCCTCGCCCTGACGCCAGACTATCAACCAAAAGTGAAGAGTGCTTATCCTTAAAGCCTGATTGTTAACCCATCAATAGGGGCAGATAATGACCACATCGTCAGCGGCATGTCGCCCTGGCCTCGGGTTGTCGGTGCGCCGCGCGCATCGGCACAACGCATATGGAGTCTGTCATGTCTATCGCCCCTGTCTGGTTCATCTCCCACGGCGCCCCGGATCTGGTCCTGCGCGATCAGCCCGCGACCCGGTTCCTGAAGCAACTGCGCCTCGAGGATGCCAGAGGGCTGGTGGTGATCTCGGCCCACTGGTTCAGCCGAAGCGAGCTGCAGATCAACGTCGAGCCCAGCCCGGCCCTGATGTACGACTTCTACGGCTTCCCCGAGCCCCTCTACCAGATCCGCTGGCCCGCGACGAGCCCGCAATGGTTGCAGGAAGCAGTGAGCGATCAGCTGCTGCTGGCCGGCCTGCCCGCCACCCCGGTGCGCCGCGAGCTGGATCACGGAGTCTGGTCCCCCCTCTCCCTGATGGATCCGGACAGTGAACTCCCCCTGGTGCAGATCGCCATCCCGGCCAGCTTCACCCCGGCCCAGCTGTGGCAACTGGGGGAGGCATTGCAGGGGCTGCGCGAGCAAGGGATCGGCATCCTCGCCTCCGGCGCCATCACCCACAACCTGCGTGCCCTCGGGCCGGATGGCTCGCCGGTTCCCCAGTGGGCGAGCCAGTTTGCCCGCTGGCTGGAGCAGACCATGGCAGAGGGAGACAGGGGGGCGCTGGAAGAGTACCGGGCCCGGGCGCCGGGCGCGGTGGAATCCCACCCCCACGACGATCACCTGCGCCCCCTGTTTGTGGCGCTCGGCGCGGCGGGGGCCGACAGACCCCGAAAGCTGCACGACAGCTGGGATTACGGCAGCCTCTACATGGGGGCCTACCAGTTCGGTTGAGGGCGGGGCGGCCAGGTCGCCCTGCTTGCCGTACTGCCGCCGACGCGCGTGGAGAAATAGCGGACTCGTTATAGCCATTTTCCGGTAGAATGGCCGCCATTGGATGAGGCTTGGCAGGGATGGCTGTCGCGTCGGGTGGCTAGATGAACCTATATCGAACACTGATCCTGCTCTGTCTGCTCTGCCTTCAACCTGTGCAGGCCCTGACCCTGCACAGCCGCTACGATCCCGCCCCGCTGGTCGGAGGCGGAGCTCGGATGGCTGCGCCAGCAGTCCCAACTGCGGGTCGGCATCCTGCAAGAGGACTACCGCCCCTTCACCATGATCGCTCGCCAGCGCGTCGAGGGGCTCAGTGCCGACTACATCGACCTGCTGGCCCGGATGCTGGACAAACCCGTTGCCCTGAGCGCCTTCCCCGACAAGGCGCACCTGCTCCGTGCCCTGGCACGGGGGGAGATACACCTCGCCAGCCTCGGCAATCTCACCCTGGCGGACAGTGACACCCGGGCGATCCGCCTGAGCAACCCCTATTTCAGCAGCCCCCTCGTCTTCTCCGTGCCCAGACGTTATCGGGGGGCACTGCTCACACCGGGACAGCGGGTGGCCGCCGTCCGGGATCAGATAGACAGGGCGCGCTTTGGCCGCTACTACCCCACTCTCACCCTGGTGACCTATCCCTCCAACATGGAGGCGTTCGATGCGGTCTTCTTCGGCCGCGACGACATCCTGCTGGGGGATGCCCACGCCACCCACTACCTCAACAGCGAGCGCTTCGACAACCTTCGCCAGCGGGGCGAGGCCCCGCCCGATCTGGCGCCTGCCGAGTTCCGCTTTGCCGTCCCGGCCACCGAGCCCGCCCTGCTCAGCCTGGTCAACCGGGGGCTGGCGGCCATCGACGACCGGGCGCGCAACACCCTCTTCACCCAGTGGAACGGGCCCATCCGCGACATGAGCGAAGCGCCGATCTCTATGATGCCGCCGAGCGGGCCTGGATGCGGCAAGCACCCCCCATCAGGGTGTGGCTGATGGACAACCTCTACCCCTATGGCACCCTGGATCATGACGGCCAGCTGGTCGGCATGACGGTGGACATGCTGGACAAGATCCGCACACGCACCGGCCTCACCTTCGAGTTCGTGCGGGCAGACTCCGAGCGCCAGTTGGCAAAAGCCATGCAGTCAGGCGCCATCGACCTCATCGGCGCCATCTCCCAGCAGGTGGCCGAACACTACGGGCTGCGCACCTCGGTGCCCTACGCCACCGACAACATCTATGTGATCCTCACCCGCCAGGAGGAACAAGGGATCGACACCCTCCGGAGTCTGGCGGGCAAGACGGTGGCGATGACGCACCATGTGCCCCTCGCACAGAGACTGGAGGGCAGCCGCATCACCCAGGTGGAGAGTGCCGCAGAAGCGATGGAGGTGCTCGCCCAGGGACGGGTGGATGCCGCCATCGTGCCCCTCTATTTTGCCCGCCATGCGCTGGACAATGATCCCCAGAGCCCCCTGCGCATCGCCGGCCCCGCCGATGACGAGCCGATCCGGATGGGGTTTGCCAGCCTGCCCGGACTGGGGATGCTGATGGGGATCCTCGACAAGACCATCCTCGCCATCCCCCCAACGAGCTCGCCATGATGAGTTACGAGTGGCGCAACCGCAAACTGCCGGTGCCCGGCTTCATGGATCGCCACGCCCACATCGTCTACCTGGTGTTCGTGGGGCTCATCACCCTGGCGCTGGTGCAGCTCTATCGCAACCGCATGTTCAAGCGGATGGCCAGCGCCGAGCAGGCGTCCCGCCAGCAACTGGAGGCCCATGTCAGGTTCATCCGGGCGCTGGGGGAGAGCCTGCCCCACCCCATCGTCGTGCGGGACAAGAGCGGCAAGGTGCTGCTGTGCAACAGCAAATACCTGACCCAGCTCGGCGCCGAGCCAAAGGCCATCCTGGGTCAGCCCTTCGCCCAGGGGCTGTCAGGGGTGCTCGATGCAGGCAGCATCGCCGTGCTGGAGCAGGACTTTGCCAGGGTATTGCAGGAGGGGCAGCCCATCTTTGCGGATCGCCTCTTCCATCACAGGGGGACCCAGAGCGACATCTATCACTGGATGGTGCCCTATTTCGACGGGGAGGGGGCCATCAGCGGGGTGATCGACGGCTGGATAGACATCACGGACCGCAAGCGGCTGGAAGAGGCGCTGCGCGAGGCCAAACAGCAGGCCGACAGCGCCAGCCGAGCCAAGAGCGACTTCCTCTCCACCATGAGCCACGAGATCCGCACCCCCATGAACGCCATCCTCGGCATGCTGGAGCTGGCCACCGAGGATCCCGCTCTCAGCCGTCACAGCGGCGAGCTGCTGCGCATCGCCGCCGACTCCGCCAACGGCCTGCTGGATCTGCTGGGGGACAGCCTGGATATCGCCTCCATAGAGGCGGGCCAGATGACCCTGACTCCCACCCCCTGCGATCTCGCCCCCCTGCTCTCGTCCGTCACCCGGGTCTTTGCGGGCATGGCCGAGCAGAAGGGGCTGATCTATGAGGTCAGGCTGCCCGACACCCCCATGCCAAGGGTGCTGATCGATCCCCTTCGCCTGCGCCAGATCCTCTTCAATCTCATCGGCAACGCCATCAAGTTCACCGAGCAGGGCCGGGTCGCCATCACCGCCACCCTGACCGGGGGCGAGCAGCCTCCTGTGCTGCACCTCACCATCACCGACACCGGAGCCGGCATTCCCGCGGACAAGCTGCCCCGGCTCTTCACCCCCTTCTATCGCGCCCACGGCCAGGGCCAGTTCCCCGGCAGCGGGCTGGGCCTCAACATCGCCCGCATCCTGTGCCAGATGATGGGGGGGAGATAGCCGTTCACAGCCAGGTCGGCGAAGGTACCCGGCTCGAGATAAGGCTGCCCCTCACGCTCGCTCAGCAACCCCCCGCCCCGATCACGGCAATGCCGGCGCCCCAGCCCCACCAGGCTCAACCCCTCCCCCATCGGCTGCATATCCTGGTGGTCGATGACAATCACGCCAACCAGATCCTGCTGCGCCAGCAGCTCAAGCACCTAGGACACGACGTCAGTGTGCGCAGCAATGGCCTGGAGGCCCTGCGCGCCCTCGCCAGCCACCCCTTCGATCTGGTCATCACCGACTGCCAGATGCCGGTGATGGACGGCTTCGAGCTGACACGCAGCCTGCGTGCCCTTGGCCATGACCTGCCCGTCTGGGGCTTCACCGCCCATGCCCAGCCTCGCGAGCGGGAGCTTTGCCTCGCCGCCGGCATGAACGACTGCCTGTTCAAGCCCATCGGCCTCGCCCGTCTGCGTGCGGCGCTGGCCACCCTTGGGCCTGCGCCCTGAGTACCGCCAGCCTTTCCTCCCGTCATGTCGCACGGGCGCGGCTGAGAATGCGGCTGAGAGTGCGACTGAGAGTGCGGCATAAAGGGTCGCCCACAGAAACAAGAGACAAGAGACAAGAGACAAGAGACAACGTGGACCAGCCATGGATACAAGGCCGGTGGCGGTTCGAGCCCCATAAAAAAACCGACACCAAGGTGTCGGTTTTTTTATATCGGGAGGTGCGCCCTGCCTGCCTGTCACGCCAGTCTGGCACCGGGTGAAGCGGGCGTCACGGGGAGGATCAGTAGAAGATCCGCTCCCCTCGCTCGCTCATCTTGAGCCAGACCGGCTTGGTGCTGGTCTTGCTCCAGATGCGGTGCAGGTAACTGTAGAAACGGGCGCGATCCCGGCGAAACAGCATCACCGGGAAGGCGAGCAAACCCGCCATCAGGACGAAGATGCGGCGAAGGATTATCTGAGTCAGGGAGAAGGGATGAAACATGATGTAACGCCTCACTGGTAAGACCACTGAACAAAGATTACGCCAATCATTGTAGGATTACTACACCGACAGCGCCATTTTTTGATAAAAAATGGGTCTTAAAGCCTAAAAAATGAAACTGGGTTACATTCTTTAACTAAAAAACAACAAAGGTGGTAAAACGCGACCCCTGTTCCAGAGTTAACGAGGACTGGACCAGAACGGGGGAACACAGGATGAAACTTGCAGATGCGGCGCTGCTGGGGGCATTGGGCGTGCTCGCCTGGAGCCAGTGGCAGGAGTGGCGGCTCAATCGTGACGATGCCATCGACATCCCCTATCACGGGGTCCCCACCGCCAGCCTGTGGCAATGCGGTTTGCTGATAAAGGAGATGGCCGCACTGGCAGAACAGGGGGGCGAAGAGAGGTCCGGATCCAGGGGCGAGGCATTGGCCGAGATGGATCAGCATCTGCACAAGACATGGCAACGGGAGGGTTGTTCACGGCTGACTGACATCCAATGAAGCATCATCCTGGGCCGCCATGGCGGATGGACAACGTCAGGGATATGGAAAACAGGGAGAAGATGGAGGCACGTTCCGGAGTCGAACCGGACTAAACGGATTTGCAATCCGCTGCATAACCGCTTTGCTAACGCGCCAT